>JAJFJO010000100.1 GCA_021774015.1 Gammaproteobacteria bacterium | reverse complement strand
AAAAGTGGTCAAGTGGAGCAGCGCGGGCACGATAGTGATTTAGGTGGTACCATGCGTTTAGGTGGTCAAGGGTGCTGCTTAGAGAAAGGCAGTGTGGCAGCCACTTTATATGGCAAGGACACTATTGTTGAGCGGCATCGTCATCGTTATGAGGTGAATAATAAATTACTGCCAACGTTAGAAGAAGCAGGATTAAAGGTGTCTGGTCGTTCTGAAGATGGGCGTTTGGTTGAGATGATAGAAATTGCAGATCATCCTTGGTTTGTTGCATGTCAGTTCCATCCTGAATTTACATCAACACCGCGCGATGGTCATCCTCTGTTTGCAGGTTTTATAAATGCGGCGTTAATTCATGCTCAAGTTGAGTGTGAAGCTTAGGAGAATATATAATGAAAATTGCAGGTAAAGAAGTGGGTCTGAATCATCCGTTATTGTTGATTGCAGGGCCTTGCGTTATTGAAAGTGAAGAGTTGGTTATGGAGGTAGCGGGCACGCTTAAAGAGCTTGCTAATAAATTCAATATGCCGTTTGTATTTAAAGCATCTTATGATAAAGCAAATCGCTCGTCACACCGTAGCTTTCGTGGGCCAGGTTTAGAGATGGGTTTGTCTATTTTACAAAAAGTGAAATCAAAACTTAAAGTGCCTGTGGTGACAGACGTGCATGAAGATACGCCGTTAAATGAAGTGGCATCCGTGGTTGATATGTTGCAAACCCCGGCTTTTTTATGCCGACAAACAAATTTTATTCAGCGAGTTGCAAACTGTGGTTTGCCAGTGAATATTAAGAAAGGACAATTTTTAGCGCCGCAAGATATGTTGCGTGTTGTTGATAAAGCACGTGCAGTGGGTAACAGTGATATTATGGTGTGTGAACGTGGTTATGCATTTGGTTATAATAATTTAATTACGGACATGCGCGGCCTAGCAATTATGCGCGAAACAAATTGCCCGGTAATATTCGATGCAACACACTCTGTGCAATTGCCTGGAGGGATGGGGAATGCGTCGGGCGGTCAACGTGAACATATCCCTGTATTAGCGCGTGCTGCTGTTGCTGCGGGTATTGCTGGAATTTTTATGGAAACGCATCCGAATCCAGATGAAGCCTTAAGTGATGGTCCAAATTCTTGGCCGCTGTCGAAAATGGAAGAATTGTTAGAGCGTTTGGTAGCAATCGACGCTGTTGTTAAATCGCAGCCGTTAATAGAGCAATGCTTAGGTTCTGATGAACCTTGTTCAGCAGCCAATGAATAAGGAAGATGTATGTCTACAATTACCGATATAAAAGCGCGTGAAATATTAGATTCTCGTGGCAACCCTACAGTGGAAGTGGATGTGCATTTATCGTCTGGAGCAATGGGTCGTGCAGCGGTTCCTTCGGGCGCCTCAACGGGCAGTAAAGAAGCGCTGGAAATGCGTGATGGTGATGTGCAACGTTATTGTGGGAAGGGCGTGTTAAATGCAGTTGCGCATGTGAATAATGATATTAAAAAAGCATTGGTCGGTGAAGATCCGGCATCGCAAGATACAATCGATGGGGTTATGTGTGATCTTGATGGCACTGAGAATAAAGGTAAGCTGGGCGCCAATGCAATTTTGGGCGTGTCACTAGCAGCAGCGCATGCGGCGGCCAATGAGCAGGGTGTTGCGTTATATTCTTATTTAGGTGGCGCCGGCCCTTATACCATGCCAGTGCCGATGATGAATATTATTAACGGAGGCGCGCATGCGAATAATAATATTGATTTGCAGGAATTTATGATTCTACCTGTTGGTGCTCCTACATTTAGTGAGGCGCTACGTTATGGTACACAAGTGTTTCACTGTTTGAAAAAACGTTTGGCAGATAATGGCCATTCTACTGCAGTGGGTGATGAAGGTGGGTTTGCGCCTAATTTTAAAAGCAATGCAGAGGCGATGGACGAAATTTTAAGGGCTATTGAAGACGCAGGTTTTGTACCGGGCCAAGATGTTTATTTAGGTTTGGATTGTGCGAGCTCTGAATTTTATCGGGATGGGAAATATCACTTGGATTCTGAAAATGCCGCGTTAAGTGCGCAAGAATGGATTGAGTGTTTAGCGGGCTGGTGTGATCAGTATCCTATTTTATCGATCGAAGATGGTTTGGATGAAAATGACTGGGATGGTTGGAAAAAGCTAACAGAGCGTTTAGGTCATTGTGTGCAATTAGTTGGTGACGATTTATTTGTTACGAACCCTAAAATATTGCATCAAGGCATTGAGCTTGGTGTGGCGAATTCTATTTTAATTAAGTTTAATCAAATAGGCACCTTAACAGAAACGTTAATGACCATCGGTATGGCGAAGAAATGTAATTATGGTGTTGTTGTGTCACATCGTTCGGGTGAAACAGAAGATACGACATTGGCTGATTTAGCAGTAGCAACCGCCGCAGGGCAAATTAAAACGGGTTCGTTATGTCGTTCCGATCGGGTGGCTAAATATAATCGTTTGCTGCGTATTGAAGAAGAACTGGGTGCTAAGGCGCCTTATGCGGGTATGCAGGCATTTCCAATCGCTAGGGAAGTTGCATGAAACCTATCATTTTTATTTTAGGAATTTTATTTTTAGTGTTGCAGTATGAATTTTGGTTTTCTAAAGGCGGTGCGGTGTCGGCGTGGCGTTTAAAACAAAATATTGCAGTGCAGCAGCAAAATAATAAGAAAGTGCAAAAAAGTAACCTTGCTTTGGTAGCAGATATCAAAGATTTAAAAAGTGGTAACCAGTCGATTGAAGAGCGTGCTAGGAATGAACTTGGTATGGTGAAAAAAGGGGAAACTTTTTATCAAGTGGTTGGCAAGTGACACATCCAGTTGCATATTGGGCAGTGGTTCCAGCTGCGGGTTTAGGGGTAAGGATGGGTTCGTCTGTACCTAAACAATATTTGACTTTGCAGGGTAAGGCCATTCTTGAAGTCACTTTGGAGACAATAACTAATATCGTTTGTGTACAAAAACTCGTTGTTGCGCTTCACCCTGAAGATGCTCATTGGCATGACTTGCCTATCTCGCAGCATGAGAAAATACAAATTACGCATGGAGGTGGTACGC
>JAJFJO010000099.1 GCA_021774015.1 Gammaproteobacteria bacterium | reverse complement strand
GTACATGCTTGATAAAGTAGGCCAATCCTTTGATGGCATTATCTCTGGTGTCACCGGTTTTGGTGTGTTTGTTGAGCTGAAAGATATTTATGTTGAAGGCTTACTACACATCACCTCATTGAAAAATGATTACTATCAGTTTGATGCAAGCTTGCATCGCTTAACCGGTCGAAATAGCGGAAAAAGTTATCATTTAGGCGGCCCCATCAAAGTGATCGTTGCCCGGGTTGATCTCGACCAACGTGAGATTGATTTTGAGGTATCTGAATAAGATAAAGATCAGGCAAGCCGCATCAACGCCCACTCAACATGTTCACGCACTAGCTCCGATGGATCCTCTAAACGAGACTGTAGTGCGTTAACAATCACATCAGATTTTTCAGCATTACCTAAAGCAATCGCAATATTACGCAACCAACATTCATAACCTGCACGCCGAATAGCAGAACCTTCTGTCTTTTTTAAAAACTCAGCTTCACTCCAAGCAAATAGATCCACCAATTCGATATCAGACAAAGCATGACGCGGAGCAAAATCTTTTTCAGTCGTTAGTTTTGCATATTTATTCCACGGGCAAAAAATCTGGCAATCATCGCAACCATAGATTCGATTACCCATTAATGGGCGAAGCTCAATAGGAATAGAGCCTTTATATTCGATCGTTAAATACGAAATGCAACGCCTGGCATCGAGCTGGTAGGGTGCGACAATCGCTTGGGTGGGGCACACATCAATACATGCTGTGCAACTACCGCAATGTTCTGTTATTGGTTGATCTAATGGCAACGGCAAATCGGTGAAAAGAGCGCCGAGAAAAAAATAAGACCCTGCATCACGATTTAAAATTAACGTGTTTTTTCCCATCCAACCTAGGCCCGCTTTTTCAGCCAACGGTTTTTCAAATACCGGTGCGCTATCCGTAAATGCGCGATAATTAAATGTGCCAACCTGTTCAGTTATTTTTCCTGCTAATGTGCGCAAACGTTTGCGTAATACTTTGTGATAATCACGACCCAACGCATAACGAGAAATGTAGGCCTTGTGAGTTTGGCTTAAGAGGGCCTCACTTTCTGCCTTGTCTGTTAAATAATCCATCCGCACCATAATGATGCGCAATGTATTATCAACCAACTCTGCTGGATTACGGCGCTTCTCTCGATTACGCTCCAAATAGCTCATCGTGCCGTGGTAATTTTTGGCTAACCAGGCCTGCAAGCGCTCATCAGCGTGCTCCAGGCTGATGTCAGATATTGCAACTTGTTGAAAAACAAGCTCTTTTCCCCAGAGCTTGATGTCCTTGGCCAGTTGCGTAAAATCGGTGTCTTGTTTAACAGGCATAATGGCGCCTAGATATACCTTATATGAACCCAATTTACCATAACCTATCGATCGTTTCTTCTTACTCTAGCGAGCTAAGAAACTTATGAACAATCACTCTTACACTATAGAACCGTTAGACTGGGCTGATATCAAGGCCAGACTACCACATCGCGCAATGAACTCGCACAAAGGTGACAATGGCCATACGTTACTGATCGGTGGCGACTATGGGATGGGTGGCGCCGTACGGATGGCGGCTGAAGCGGCGCTTCGGGTGGGCTCAGGTCTGGTCTCAGTAGCAACGCGCCCAGAACATGTACCTGTTGTTAGTGGTTCACGCCCAGAGATTATGTGTCACCAGGTTACCTGCGGTGATGATCTCATGCCTTTAATTGAAAAAGTAGATGTGATCGCTATCGGCCCAGGTCTTGGCAAAACAGATTGGGCTAAAGAATTATTAGCGGTTGTCCTTGATACACAATACCCGAAAGTGCTAGATGCCGATGCACTCAATCTTTTAAGCAAAAATCCACAGCAAGATGATAGCTGGGTCTTAACACCTCATCCTGGTGAAGCGTCGCGTTTACTAGAAACGAGTTGTCAGGAAATTCAAAACGATCGCCCTAAGGCAATCACACAGCTGCAAAATCGTTATAGCGGTATTGTGGCTCTTAAAGGTGCCGGCAGCCTTGTTAAAGGTCATGGTGAGCACATTAAGATATGTCCGGCCGGCAATCCTGGGATGGCAACAGGCGGTATGGGTGATGTGTTAACAGGCGTTATTGCAGGATTGGTTGCCCAAGGCTTATCGGTCCAAGATGGTGCTGAGACCGGTGTTTTGATTCACTCAATGGCAGGTGATCTAGCGGCGAAGGTAGGTGGTGAACGAGGCCTGTTACCTACGGACCTTATGGAACATATCCGTGATTTAGTGAATGAAAACTAATGCGTAAAGCTTCTACGTATCACCTGCATATAGAAAACGAATCTGCCATGCTAGATTTGGGCAGCAAACTCGCTCAACTCACCCAGCCAGGCTCACTGATTTTCTTGCAGGGTGAGCTAGGCGCAGGCAAAACAACCTTTACGCGTGGCTTCCTTAGAGGGCTTGGTCATTTAGGCTTAGTTAAAAGCCCTACTTATACGCTCGTTGAAACGTATGACCTGAAAGGCAGGCAAGTTAATCACTTCGACCTCTACCGAATTACGGACTTTGAAGAGCTTGAGTACATCGGGTTAAGCGATTATTTAGCTAGCGATGCTATCTGCTTGATCGAATGGCCAGAACATGTCGTTTCCCACTTGCCCGAACCGCTGCTGTGGTGCAAAATAAGTGTTCCCATTTCGGGAGAAGGGCGAGATGTAGCGTTGATAACCCGTAGCGATACAATCGCCACTATATTAGAGACATGGAATAATACTGATGAGTCACTGGAAAATACGCTATAAGGGATTATTATTTTTCATACTGGTGTTGGTGTCTCCTACTATTTTTTCTGCCACGCTTGTTACCCCCACCACAGTTACGCGTGCACCACACCTATGGACAATGACATTCAATGTAAAAGGGCCTCTAAGTTATAGTGGATTTTCTTTACACAATCCCAATCGTTTTGTGCTCGATATCAACCAAGCAAGACTCAGTAAAAAACCATCTGCATCACGCTATGTCGGCACGCCGATTAATCGCATTAGAGTAGGGCGCCGTAAAAATCACGACTTGCGTTTAGTGTTTGATTTAGATTACCCCGTCAAAATAAAACTCTATTTATTGAAAGGTAAAAAGAACCATAAAAAACTGGTGTTGAAGTTAATCGGCAAGCGACAAGTCGTTAAAGGATTTTCTTGGCCGACTGATAAAAATACGATAAAACGTGCGCAAACACCAGCTCTTCCTAAAAGTGTTATTAAAGCTACTGTGACAAATCGAAAAAGTGTAAAGGCACTGCCAGTAATTACTGCACCCCTTAAGAAAAAACGCCCACAAAATATTATCGTTGTTATCGACCCCGGTCATGGCGGCAAAGATCCGGGGGCATCTGGGCCTGGCGGCCACCATGAAAAAACAGTGGTTTTGGCTATCTCAAAAGTACTGCAGCGCAGCATTAATAAACTCCCTGGATTTAAAGCGTATTCAACTCGTAAAGGAGATTACTACTTAACCTTACGTCAGAGACTCGTCGTTGCCCGTCGCTATAAAGCGGATATGTTTATCGCGATTCATGCCGACGCCTGGAAAAATAGAAGTGCAAGTGGCGCATCGGTTTATGCGTTATCACGTCGTGGTGCGACGAGTGAAGCAGCGCGTTGGTTGGCGGCACGTGAAAACAAATCGGAATTAATGGGCGGCCTCAATCTATCCAATAAGAGTAATGTTTTACGATCGGTTTTAATTAATTTATCTCAGACCGCAACAATTAGAGCAAGTTTGATAATCGGAGAAGATTTAATTCAATCCTTACGCGGAATCGTTCGGCTTCATCATGGCAAAGTCGAACAGGCTGCATTTGTCGTATTGAAGTCGCCTGATATTCCTTCTTTACTCGTTGAAACTGGGTTTATTTCTAACCCCTATGAAGAGAGACGTTTAAGAAGCCCTCGTTTTCAACAGCGTCTGGCCACTCAATTAGCTCGAGGCATACAACGCTATTTTCGTGCTCACCCACCTCGCGACACTTGGCTGGCCTATAAAAAATATCACCCGCAATCAAAATCGCGCCGTTATACTGTTGCAAAAGGTGATACTTTAAATCAAATTTCTCGGCGATATAAAGTGAGCTTAAATACAATAAAGCGCATAAATAGATTAAACAATAATAGGTTGAGAATCGGCCAGGTCCTACAACTGCCGTCTTAAAAAAGGAAGCTTATGAGTCAAGCACGCTCCATAGCAGAAAGAGTTCGTATCGTCGCTGTATCAAGCTTAGGTGGCGGGTTAGAAATGTATGATTTTGTCATCTATGTTTTCTTTGCGCCGGTGTTGGCAACATTGTTTTTTCCACATGAAGATAACATCGCATCACTGTTGTCTGTTTTTGCCGTTTTTGCTGTCGGCTATTTGGCGCGGCCTATTGGCGCTTTATTGTTTGGTCATTTTGGCGATAAAGTAGGGCGTAAAACAGGTTTGTTGGTCGCTATCATTTTAATGGCATTTGCAACGTTATTGATTGGCTTTCTGCCCACCTATGAATCCATAGGGCGTTTAGCTCCTATACTGCTGGTCACCCTCCGCATTATTCAAGGCATTGCTATCGGTGGAGACTTGCCCGGCAGTATTACCTTTGTCGCTGAACATGCAAGAACAGGTCGCCGCGGCCTGGATACAAGCTGGGCATTTTTTGGGTTTATTTTGGGTATGGTTCTAGCCTCAGCGGTTGGGGCTATTCTGAGCTCGCTTCTCTCACACGATGCATTATATTCCTGGGGTTGGCGTATTGGTTTTTGCCTTAGCCTAGTGTTAATGTTT
>JAJFJO010000098.1 GCA_021774015.1 Gammaproteobacteria bacterium | reverse complement strand
TAAATTTTTCGTGTGCAGCATCCCCAGCAACAAAATTTAAAAATTTATTTTCTGTTACGGTAGGGCAAACAGTATTAACTTGAATATTATGTGAACCCCACTCTACGGCCATGGTTTGAGTTAATTGGTTTATAATAGCTTTAGAGGCAGCATAGGCTCCACTTCCTGGTGTTCCATAATAGGTGGAGCTTGAGCCAATGTGGATAATTTTGCCATGACCTAATGCCATCATTTTCTCCGCAACTAAGCGAGATAATAAAAACACGGCGCGTTAATTTATCGCTATTAAACGATCCCAGTCACTTCCTTTAATGTCAGTTAATGCACCACCTACAAACAAACCAGCAGCAGTAACAAGAACATTCCAATTATCAAATTCACTGTAAAGCTTATTAATGACATTTAATATGGAGTTTTCATCAGTTAAATCAATTTCACATTCAATGGCGGCACAACCTATTTTTCTAAGCGAACTTGCCACCTCTGAAAGCCGCGCAGCGTCTTTATCCAGTAACGCTATTCTCTGCACACCGGCTTTAGCAAAGGCGGTGGCTATTTCTATCCCAATATCATAGGGGGGATTGGAAAAAAACTGGTGAGGATAAGAAGGGCGCTATAACTCCCCATTCCATTCGAGATCGCGATAAAACATTTCGGGCAAACGCATTCTTAGTTTTAATGCTTGGCCCCAGTAATGCACAAAGCCCCAAAACTGCATAACGAATGGTTTTTTATCGAGCTTGCTATAAATTACATCATTTGTTTTAAGCCAGGTTTTGAAAAAACCTTCGGGTTTGGCTAGATCTACTGAGGTTTTGTGGCCATACATCAACATGGCAATTGCAATTTGTTTGGCGGCTCCTGGTTGAGGCTCAATTAAATCAGCACTTGGATTGAAAAATGCTTCGGTGATTTGATCTTCATTGCTAAACAAATGCAGGCCGCTAGTGGCGCGAGGATTGCAGTCGATTGCGTAGAGCGTGTTGTCACGCACGATAATGTCAAAAGCAATTTGGCCGGTGAATTGTAATTTCGCTGCAACGTTTCTCAACCACTCCAAAATCTCAGGGTGTTGCACCGCTTCGAAATACAGGCACGAATAATCATCGATAGAATATTGTACGGGATAAATAGCATTGGCTGTGATTTTGCCGTTATGGCAGACGCTATAAGTACAAAAGCGTTGACCCTCTAACCATTCTTGAGCGAGCCAAGGGTTGTTTTCAGTAATATCCAATGTGGGGATTGTATCGCCAGGCGTAAACTTAATAACTTTTGTGGCAGCGCGTGAAAACACGGGTTTGAGTGCGTAGCTGTGTTTGGGGGTTAGTGATTTTAAGTCTTCAGGATCTTTAATTAATGTGGTTATCGGTGTGGGTAAACCAAAAGAGTCTAATTTTTTAATTAACGTGTTTTTATCGTGCAGCTCAAGCAACAGTTCTAACGACTCTGTAAACAGCTGGCACGATGTTGGAAGGCGATCGCGGCATTTTGCCAAATAAAATACTTCCTCAAAACTAGGGATAATTAAATCAATTTTTTCTTCGGCTACAATGCGTGCGATGTCTTGTGCGAATAATTCAGATTCAAATCTGGCGCTGGCAACGGTGAACGCTTTTTCAATGGTGTTGGAGAAGCGTGTTAAGTACCACTTGCTGCTATCTGCAACGAAGATGCGCTGACCCTGAGAATTCATTTGGCGTGCTAGTTCTAATGCAGTGAAAGAGCGTGCGCCTGTAATAAGAATATTTTTTTGTTCCATAATTTATCGCCTCCTTAAAAACAACCGGCTAATAACATCAGCAGCATTATAAAAATAACAGGATAGTAACGCCAGATCATCAGCGGTGTTTTACCAGCCATTGCAATTACATCGTGAGTAATGACTTCTGTTTTATCCAGTGGTGCCGTGATCAGCATTTTTCCTTTGGGGTTAATGAAGGTAGTGACACCGGTATTAGTGCTCACTAACGTATAGCGCCCAGTTTCCAGAGAACGCATTTGTGCCATTTGGATGTGTTGGTAGGGCGCAAGTGAATTGCCAAACCAACTGTCATCGACAATTAACAATAGCATTTGTGCGTTTTCCGCAGAGTCTAGCACTAATGAAGGGTAAGCAATTTCATAGCAAATAAAAGGTGCAATATTAAAGCTATCTACTTTTAATGGTGCTTGATGGTAAGGCCCAGCAGAAAAGTTAGACATGGGGACGTTGAAATATTTAATAAACCAATTAAACAAAAATTGTAGGGGCATGTATTCACCAAAGGGGACTAAATGGCGCTTCAAATACTGGCCCGATCCGGCGCCCATCATCAGCAAACCATTGTAATATTTTTGAGTGATCGTGTTGGCCATTGGCAGGCCGGCAATAAGATACACGCCTTTTGTTTTAGCAGCTTGGTTAATTTGGTTGATAAAGCCCTGTACATCTTGTGGGAAAGCAGGAATCGCGGCTTCGGGCCATATGATTAAGCGGCTTTTCCAGTGTTGTTCAGTTAGGTGTTTGTATTTGTTTAAGATATTCGTTAAGTGTTGTGGTTCCCATTTCATGGTTTGGGCAACATTGCCTTGAATTAAACTGGTGGTAATGGGTGTGCCAATAGGTTTGGTCCACTGGATCGGCTTGAGTACCCAGCCAGCAAGAATAAATGCAAAGATAAAACCAGCACTTATTATTTTTATACGGATGGGGTTGCTCCGCAATAACAACACCAAACAGCCGCCAATAAAGGCAACGATTAATGAAACGCCATAGACGCCAATAATGGGAGCAAAACCTTTCAAGGGTGTGCTCATTTGTGTGTAGCCAATTAGCAGCCAAGGAAAGCCGGTGAATGCTGTTGCGCGCACCCATTCCCAAATCACCCACATGGCCGGAAATACACATAAACAAAAAATAGCATTGCTGCTGTGATGAAAAAAGCGGCGCACTATCCAGCCTTGCAAGGCTATATAGACACTGAAGATTAAAATAAACAAAGCGGTCATTACAATGGAAATGAGTAGAGGCGTGTTGCCGTATGTGTTGATGCTAATAAAAACCCAAGAAACGCCGACAGAAAAAAAACCGATGCCATAAACCAAGCCGGTCCAAAAAGCCTGTGACGGTTTTGCGTCCATCCAGAAATAACAGAGGGTAGCCAGTGAAAAAAAAGATAATGAGTAAATATTAATTGGCGCAAAGGCTAGTGGAAGTAGTGCACCAGCAATCAGGACAATGAGCAGGCGCACTATTGAGATTCCTCTTGTTTATTAAATCGCAATAAAGTAATTCCGCGGCTGGTTGCTTGTACAACGGTAACTTGAAAATTATCCAGGACGAGAGCCTCGCCAGGTTTTGGCAAGTGACTGAAATGATGCAATACGATACCGCCGATCGTATCAAAATTTTCATTTTCATAATCCGTGCCAAAATAGGCGTTAAAGTCTTCGATTTCAGTTAATGCTTTCACAAGATATTCATTATCGTTGACCTGTTTGATGCTAGGTTCTTCTTCTGCGATGTCAGTTTCATCTTCAATGTCGCCGACGATTTCTTCAAGCACATCTTCAATAGTGACTAAGCCTGCTATACCACCGTACTCATCGACAACAATCGCCATGTGGTTACGGTTTTGACGAAATTCTTTGAGTAATACATCGAGACGTTTGCTTTCAGGAATAAACGTTGCAGGTCTAAGCAAATCACGAATAGTTTGAGTCGGGTTTTGTAAATCTATTTTCAATAAATCTTTCGCTAATAAAATCCCTAGGATTTCATCACGGCTTTCTCCAATAACAGGAAAGCGTGAGTGTGCGGATTCTTTGATGATGGGTAGGGCGTGCAAAGGTGTTTCATCGCCCTCGACGACTACCATTTGCGGGCGAGGGACCATAACATCGCGCACTTGCATTTCAGATACCTGTAATACACCCTCAATCATGCTCAAGGCCTCGTGGTCTATGAGTTGACGCTCGGTGACGTCATGGAGCAGTTCAATAAGTTGCTCGCGATCTTTCGGTTCGCGCAGTAGTGCGTGGCTTAAACGTTCAAACCAAGATTTATGAGATTCAATATCATCAGTCATGAGTGAGCTCTTCGTAAGGGTTAGGATAATTCAGTGTGTTCATCATCGATATTTCTAATTGTTCCATCGTGTTCGCATCTTCATCTTTGATATGATCAAAGCCCAATAAGTGTAACACGCCATGCAAGGTTAAGTGAGCCCAATGTGCTTTCAGAGATTTATGTTGTGTCTGGGCTTCTTGCTCAACAAGCTCTGCGCAGATGGCGAGGTCACCCAGTGTTTCGGGTGGTAGCTCAGGTGTTGGTTCATAGTGAAAAGAGAGCACGTTGGTGGGGCCGGTTTTGTGGCGGAAGGTTTCATTAAGTGATGCACTTTCTTTGCTGCTGATAATTCGAATGCAAATTTCCTCAATACTATCAGCAATGGAGATATTGGCTGATTGCGTCGCAGTGTCTACCCATAGTTGAAAGTCTTCAATCGTGGGTGTTGAATAAGTGTCTTGTGCATTGTCTAATATAACGGTGATGACGCTCATGGCTGCTCACCTTCATGTTCATAGGCTTCAACAATGCATTGTACGAGTGGGTGACGCACCACATCGATAGACGTAAAAAATGTAAATTCTATCTCTTGTATGTCGCGCAAAAGAGATGTGGCATGACGCAACCCTGACGCAGTTTTATTCGGTAAATCCACTTGTGTGATATCGCCTGTGATCACAGCTTTAGAACCAAAACCAATGCGGGTTAAAAACATTTTCATTTGATCTTTTGTGCTGTTTTGACCTTCATCCATAATGACAAAAGAATCGTTTAAGGAACGGCCGCGCATAAACGCTAAAGGAGCAATTTCTATAACACCCTTTTCTAATAATTTTGCGGTTTTCTCAACGCCCAGCGTTTCAAATAGTGCATCGTAAAGAGGGCGCAGGTAGGGATCTACTTTTTGAGCTAAATCACCGGGTAAAAACCCTAAACTTTCGCCTGCCTCAACAGCGGGGCGCACCAACACGATGCGACTCACTTGTTCGTTTTCTAAGGCGGCAACGGCGCAAGCTACTGCAATAAATGTTTTGCCGGTGCCAGAAGGCCCAATACCAAAACTAATATCATTATTATGGATCGTATTGATATAGTGCCGCTGATTCAGGGTGCGTGGTACGATGGTTGCACGTGATAGATGTAATGTAGCTTGTGATAATTTCTCTTTATCAGCAGGGGCTATTAATTCTTGTTCGACCGACATGGATTTTAAAACCAATTGTACGTGTTGGTTGGTGATAACGTCGGTATCTTCAGTGTCTTTATAAAGTTGCACCAAGGTGTCGCACGCAATATCTAATGAGGAAGGAATTCCAAACAACTCAAACTCATTGCCGCGGTTGTTAATTTCAACGCCGAGATGACGTTCTATTAATAATAAATTTTCGTTTAGCGTGCCGCAAAGGTTGGCGAGCCGATGGTGATCGTCAGGCTCTAATATTAGGTGTTTGTGTGTTTTTGGTTTAGTCAAAATAATTCCTTTTATGCGTTAAATTAGTTGACGTTAGGTCAGCTCTCCGCGCAATGAGTTGGGTCGCACTTCAGTAATCTTTACGGAAATAATCTGTCCGATCAACTCCGAGTTGCCGGCAAAATTAACAACGCGATTATTTTCGGTGCGTCCGCGTAATTCATTGGGGTTTTTCTTCGACGGGCCAGTTACCAATATAGGTTGTATTGTATCAATCATCGTTTCACTAATCGCGAGCTCTTGTTGCAGCAATCGCCCCTGTAAAATAGCCAAACGCTGTTTTTTGACCTCTAAAGGGATATCATCAGGCAGGTTGGCAGCGGGTGTTCCTGGGCGCGCGCTATAGATAAAACTAAATGAATGATCAAAGCCGATGTCTTCAACGAGCTTCATTGTTGCTGCAAAATCTTCATCCGTTTCGCCAGGGAAACCAACGATAATATCAGTTGATAAACTAATATCGGGGCGAACCTTGCGAAGCTTGCGAATTTTAGATTTATATTCTAATACAGTGTAATTGCGTTTCATGGCGGAAAGAATACGATCAGAACCAGCCTGTACGGGTAAATGTAAATGATTTGCCAATTTGGGTTCTTCTGCATAGGCATCAATTAAGTTGTCTGAAAAAGCGGTGGGGTGTGAGGTTGTAAAGCGAATGCGTTCAATACCGTCAACCGCAGCAACGTAGTGAATTAACAAAGCAAGATCGGCAATGTTGCCATCGTGCATAAGCCCGCGATAATCATTGACATTTTGACCGAGTAAATTAATTTCTTTAACACCTTGCTCGCTGAGGGTTACAATCTCAGCAATAACATCATCGAAGGGTCGGCTAATTTCTTCACCGCGCGTATAAGGCACGACGCAGTAAGTGCAATATTTACTGCAGCCTTCCATAATAGATACAAAGGCAGTAGGGCCATCGGCCTGTGGAGCAGGTAAATGATCAAATTTTTCAATCTCCGGAAAGCTGATATCGACGGCTGGTTTTTTTGTTTTTAAGGCTTGATTAAGCAGTTCTGGCAAACGATGCAAGGTTTGCGGGCCAAATATCAAATCAACATAAGGCGCTCTTTTGATAATACCATCGCCTTCTTGGCTAGCCACACAGCCACCAACACCAATCACTAAATCAGGCTTAATAGCTTTAAGTTTGCGCCAGCGACCCAAGTCAGAAAACACCTTTTCTTGAGCCTTTTCACGGATCGAGCATGTGTTGAGTAGTACCACATCGGCATCTTCTGCTGCTTGAGTGAGCTCCATACCGTGAGAAGCCTTGAGGACATCTGCCATTTTTTGGGTGTCGTATTCATTCATTTGGCAGCCAAAGGTCTTGATAAATAAGCGTTTTTTGTTTTCTAATTCAGCTTTCATCATATGTGTTCCAATGTTTCTATATAAGTGTAGCCGGCAATTTTAGACGTTTGTTGAAGGTTATGCAAAATATAGCCATTCCAGTAATCCTGTTAAAGGGTTTATCCTATT
>JAJFJO010000097.1 GCA_021774015.1 Gammaproteobacteria bacterium | reverse complement strand
ACACAGATTTATACAATTATCTGCTCGCTCTATGACCAGATCAATTTGTGCATCTTTATTTTGCCAAGCTGATGACGTTGTAGTAACCCCCGATATACCTAATGCATATTTAATTTTATCAATATGCTTCAAGCATAAATCCTCAAAAGCACAGCCCGCCCATGCAGACCAACGGCGACCAGCACGCTGTTTCAACCAATAGTTCTCTTCAACCCCCTGCAAACTTGTATCCCAGGCTGGCTCAATCCAATCCAAGTAAAACAGTGAATATTCATCATTTAGGTGATATACCCCACCTGTTTTTTTTTGAGAATATAAAGGAATTTTCACAATAAACCCCGAGGATTCTAGCTCTCTTAAAACTTTACTGGAAGAACCTCCACTTGATAAGCCTGCTTTTTCTAATAGTTCTGACCTACCTAATCCTCGCTTTTTCTTTGCCAACTGCCGAACAATTTCTATATGCTGCTCATAATTATCAAACAAAGAGCGATATAAATTTTGAAATTCACTAAATAAATAACCATTACCTTTAAAACAGATATCATTAATAATTTGCGCTGCCGATTTACCCGGCTCTATTTGTGTCAGGTATTTAGCAACGCCCCCCATCGTCATATAGATTTCTAAAATCTCTTTTCGGGGCAAATCAACGTGTCTCGCTTGCAAAAAACTTTCTGTCTCTGACAAACTAAATGGCAGTAAACGCATTTTCTTGCTTAGTCGACCATGTAAGCCACCCTTATTATTAATAATATTATCAATCATCCAAGATGCTGCAGAACCACAAACAATCAGCAATACATTATTCATTCTAGATAAATAACGATTCCAACAATGCTCTAAGGCGGGAAGGAATTCTGACTTAGGGGTGGCAAACCACGGTAGCTCATCAATGAAAAGCACTATCTTTTGCTGCTGAGGCACTTCCTCAATTCGACGACGTAATACAGTGAATGCCTCAAACCAGCTTTCAAAGCCAATTTCATTCTTCCCTCGACAAAAAACATCTGCATATACAGTTGCAAAATTGTCCAACTGCCTCCTTAAGTTCGCTTTGTGAATACCTGTTACCTCAAAGTACACTCCTTTGTCTTGAAAATATTGACTCACTAAAAATGTCTTGCCAACACGCCTCCTGCCATAAATCGCAAGAAATTCCGCCTCGCCAGATTCATATAGCGCTGCCAGATCACTTTGCTCATTATAACGTTCATGCAGATTTTTCATAATCAACAAGTTAGCAACAAACTCAGCCAAAGTCCATAAAAAAGTACCAGTTTTGGCTGACTATGTATCAAACTCAGCCAAAATCGATACTTTCACTCATAGTTTGGCCGAGTATAATCTCTTTAAGGTCAATAAAAACACAATACCCTGGATTTTTGCTGTGGCAATGATCTGCAGACCAAGATTAATCTGAATAAAAAATAGACAATTCCGTGTGATTTTCACTCAAACCTAGTCTGTCGAAAACTGGCTACTTATGATACGATTCATTCAGCATGAAGCTAACTAGCACATTCTATCAGGATGATACCCTCACAAGGACTTGAATAGGCACTCACCACAGGCCAAGAGATAGGTGCTAACAAAAACTATTTTATATAAGGTGAATTCATATGCGTACAAGAGAAACAACAGACCTACCTGATTTTTTAAAATGCCCAATCACAGGCGAACTTATTGAAGACCCTGTTGTTGCCTCCGATGGTTACACTTACAGTCGCAAAGCCATCACTGCCCACATCAAAGACAATTTGTGGCCCTGGAAAACATTAACCAGCCCCAAAACTGGTGCGTCTATCACAAAAGAATTGCGCACCAATTATCCTGCTATTGCTGTTTTAGATGCTTATCGCAGCGACTCTGCATCATTTAACCAAGCCGATCAACTTGAAGGCCTGGTGGATACTCACTTTCTCGATCCTATAACGCAATCCACTTTTGCAACACCCAAAATCAATTCTGTAGGGCAAACCTATAGCAAGGAATCCATTGATCAAATTAAGCCTGACCGAGATGGCAAAAAAATAGACCCAATGACCCGAGAGCTGTTTAAAGCTGGTGACGATGAGCAATGGGACAATCACTTTGCAGAGGAAGGCATTAAGTTTTGTTATCAACATATGTCCTCTAAGGGTGAATCTGCAGAAGCAGCAATTGTAGCAGGCGATATGGATAAAGCTCAAAGAATATTGCTCACTGCTATTGATAGCAGCGACACCTCCAACTCAGGTTTTAATGCAGAACAGTTAAAGATCATAGCTGGTGATGCTTCAAATATAGACAGCACACCAAAACCTAAGTGGAATCGACTATTCTGGGCTAAAGTTCAGCGCACCTTTGGTTTTGAGCGCGGTGAAACAGGAAAAATGCTTGATGAGGGTTTATATAACGCTATTGTTATAGCAGGTCAAACTACCCCCGACACTACTGCTGACCTTAGCAAAGGCAGACTTAATCATGGGGGTTCAGCCAACAGCGACACACTCAACGTTATAAAAACCCTTATCGACTGGGGCGCAGATCTTAACGCACAATTTACCCATCCCGATTTAGGTATAATCTCGCCACTACAAGCTGCAATCATTCAAGGCGATGCTGAATTGGTAAAATTTTTTATTAGTAAAAAAGCACCTCTGTTTGACGACTGCCTGCATCTAGCCATCCAACACCACAAAAATGACACAAGTGTGTTGGAACTATTAATTGCATACTATGAAAGCGAAGGTTTAAGCATTGACGATGCTTTTGACGGCATGAGCCCTATGCTATATGCCGTTAAAACAGATAACACCAATGCCTTAAAGCTGTTAATCACTCATGGCGCTAAAATAAACAACCGCACTGAAGCGACAACACGACATGGGGCACGAGACGCTATCACCTTGGCTATTGAGAATGACACATCTAGCTCGCTCTCCACACTACTGCAATTCTTCTCACCTAAAGATTTTTCGATTACAATAGGCTCCGGGCGCACTCAGCAAATTTTATCTCCACTACAATTTGCCGCTCGAAAAGGTCACCTGCAATGCGTTCAACAATTGCATGATGCTGGCGACGACTTAAATGCCACTGATACAAAAGGCAACACTGCTCTGCACTGTGCGATACTGCATGGCCACACTGATGTTGCCAATGATTTAATTAAAAATGGTGCTAATTTAAATGCCGCTAATAAACTAGGCCAAACCCCTCTAGATCTTGCTGCATTAAAAGATAACTTAACCCTCGTTACCACCCTAATACAAGCAGGTGCAAAAGTTCTACGAAGCTCTAATGGCCAAGAAACTAGCACCCTCACTAAAATAGAGCGCAGCTGGGCTAACACACGAAAAAAAATTCTCAACCAAAGAGCAATCAGACAAGCCCTTGCAGCAGCTAGAGATGCCGAACAAGAACAGCAGCCAAGAGACGCAGCAGATAGTTCACTAGTAACAAGGGGAGTCCATGCAGCTAAGAAATTGGTCAGAAAAAGAGGCGGTAGCAAAACACCCGCTGCCGCCCCAAAAACAGATACAACCCCTCAATTTACTCCTTTTGATGCCAGCAGCCTATCTGACAACCCGAGTAAACGACTGGATCAACTTGCTGAGGAAGTGAAAAGATTGCGTGAATATTCAGAACAAATGTCTGCTGATTTACAAGCAAGCTCCTCTGCGAGTATTGCCGTCTCGGCCGGAAAAAGAGAGGAAGATGACGCGGCTAACAGTAGCGAACAGTCTAAACTTATAGAACAATTAGAGGAGCTAGTCTCAGCCCAGGTAAGCTTGATACAATCCACTAAGCCTTCAGCGGTAACCGCAAAACATATTCAGCGGTTAGAAAGTTTAGCTTTTGACTTAAATGCAGCCTACAGAACAATGGGTGTAAATAAAAATAATGATGAAGCAGTTCGCCTGGTTATGCGTCTAAAGGAATCTCAGCGCTACTGCAAAAGCCTCGACAGTTATTTAACCGGTCGTAATGTGCTGTATTGTGCTAAAGATATTGTATCCCCCGCTGATAAAGAAAAACGTACCGCTCAAGTTGCTAACCTTAAATATGGCATACGACGTTATGCAGACACCGGTGATGCAACGTTCTTCCGCAATATGGTAGACTCTATCAGCAAACAATCCAAACCACGTTATATGCTGCCTGGCAGCTTGCAGAGCACACTTGCTGAAATTAAACCAGGCACCTAAAGAATAGAGTGGCAAAATAACACAAGGACTTGGATGCACAACTCTCAACGCTACAGGGCCGTTCGCAAGGTCACGATTATCAGCGCGACGACCAATAGCTTGCTGGCAATTTTTAAGGTGCTTATTGGCTACTTCGGCCATTCGCAGGCATTGATCGCTGACGGCTTACATTCCTTCTCAGACCTGGTCACCGACGCCCTTGTGTTGGTCGCCTCTAAGGCCGGTGGCCGCTTGCCTGATGCGGAGCACCCTTATGGCCATCGCCGCATTGAAACGGTTGCAACAGCTATCATTGCGTTAATTATTATTGCTGTAGGCGTATCCATTATTATAGAAACCAGCCGGCATATGCTATCCGGAAATGTTACTCTACTCCCTAAAATCCCCGTTATTATCGTCGCTGTGATTTCTATTTTTGCGAATGAAGGTTTGTATCAATACTCGCGCATTATTGGGCAACGCATTAATTCCAGCTTATTAATTTCTAACGCTTGGCATAATCGTAGCGATGCACTCACCTCTATTATCGTGCTAGTCAGCGTTATCGGTACACTGCTAGGCTTTCATCATCTTGATGCAATTGGCGCTATTGTCATTGCCATTATCATCGGCCACATGGGTATTAAAATGTTGTGGCAAGCAGCTAATGAATTAATTGACAGAGGCGTTAATGAAGAAATGCGTGATGAAATCATCAATCATATACAAAGCATGCCTGGTGTTGCCTCTATTCATCAATTGCGCTCACGCATGCATGGCGGCAATGTGTTTGTCGATGTGCATATTCTCGTAGATCCTTTTATTAGCGTATCGGAAGGTCATCATATTAGTGAGCAGGTACACAAAAGCTTGCGCGAACATTTTAAAAACATTTCTGATGTGACCGTGCATATTGACCCTGAAGATGATGAAGTCGCCGCTCCTTCTGTCCACCTACCTAATCGAACTGAGCTTAAACAACAGCTAGAAGTCGCTTGGAAAAATCTAAAAGGTTTTAACACAATCCAACGCACAACACTGCACTACTTAGATGGCAAGCTGTCTATAGAAATTTATTTGCCAATGTCTACATGCTCAACTGATCAGCAGAAAGAGCTGACCAACCAATACAACACGGCGATATCACACATTCCTTTTATCGCAGAAGTCACCATTCATTTTATGCCGGAATAATTATGAGCAACGAACCCACTTATTTATTTTATGATCTTGAGACGACTGGCCTCAATAAATGCTTTGATCAAGTTGTGCAATTCGCTGCGATTCGCACCAATATGGCGTTAGATGAGCTTGAGCGTTATGACATTATTGTCAAACTAAATAATGATGTGATCCCTTCACCTTATGCCACCATCACTCACCGCATCGGTATAGAGCAATGCAATCAAGGCATCTCTGAGCTTGAGGCAATCACCCAGATTCATCAATTGATTAACACACCGAATACCATTAGCATCGGCTATAACACACTAGGTTTTGACGATGAATTTTTACGGTTTTCTTTTTATCGCAATTTACTAGCTCCGTATACACACCAATATGCAAGTGGCTGTTCACGCATGGATTTATACCCTATTGCGGTGATGTATTATTTATTTAATCCCGACGCTATTACGTGGCCCATTATCGATGGCCGGCCCAGTATGAAACTAGAACACATTAATACCGCCAACCATTTTGTCGATGGGCAAGCGCATAATGCCATGGTGGATGTTGAGGCAACACTGGCATTCGCAAGAAGCCTGCGCATGCATCCTGATAAATGGGAATACCTAAAAGGAAATTTCCACAAAAATACCGATTTAGAACGTTCTGGAAAATTACCACCCGCTTTCAGCATTGCTAATACTGCTTTTAGAGAAGCGTTATTAATTAATGGAAAGGTGGGATCTCAAGCTCTGTATCAAGCACCTGTTTTAGGCCTAGGGCAACATGCACATTATAAAAATCAAAGCCTATGGCTACGATTGGATAACGAATTATTATCTCAATGCACTTTGAACAATATAGAAAAAAACACTTTTGTTTATCGTAAAAAACCCGGCGAATCTTTATTGCTACTGCCACCACAGGAGCGATTTTTAAAACACCTAACCCCTGAGCGCCTGGAGCTAGCGAACAAAAACAAACAATGGCTGCAAGATAATCCTGATATTTTAAATGCCATTTGCGATTATCACCAGCAATTTACTTACCCCAAAGTACCCAACCTCGATATCGATGCGGCATTATACGAATTAAGTTTCCCCACCTCACGTGAAGAATTTTTATTTCAACGGTTTCATTTAGCTCAACCGGAAGAAAAAGCCACTGTCGCCTCACAGTTTCCTAACCCTATTCGTAAAGAGCAGGCTTTAAGGATAGTTGGTAGACATTTTCCAGAACACTTAAATAGCGCTGATGAAAAAATGTATCAAGAATATCGCGAACATATTTATAAACCCGATGAATCAACCATTACTGACTACCGTAACCAAACTCACCTAACGCCTAAGCAGGCATTAAAAGATATTGAAGAAATACGCGCCAACAAAACGATCGATGAGGAACAGAAAGTATTATTGGATGAATTGGAAGCTTTTCTGCGCCAATAATTTTTCTGCACCAACCAATAAATTTTCGAGAAAATACCGTTGAGCATGCCTGTCATTCTAAAAACAAGCACCCCCCTGTCATCCTGAAAACGAGCGCGAGCGAGTTATTCAGGATCCAGCCCCCTTTGAGCGCTAGATCCTAAACAACGACCAACTAGCCGACCACCCGTACTGCAAAGACTACAGTAAAAATAGCGAATATCTTACAGACGAAATTGGGCAACCTAGGTATATTTCCTTCACCGGCTTTCACAAGGAAGTGTCCCAAAATCCATAGATGGATATAAGCCCGCGAAGGCCGGACCAAATTTCTTCAAACTATATCAAACAACTTTATTTCTTAGGTACACAGGCTGAGCTAGTTCTGGTTGAACCGCTTCGCCCTGCTCCCACTTATGTCGAGCAATGGATAGCATATTAACTGCGTTAGGGTAAATAATCTCTGGAACCATTTCAATGCAGCCCAACAGCTCGGAAGTTAATTGATCTTGATACTCCACCCAGCCATTACCTGCCGCAAACCAGTTATTCGCGCCATCAATCGCAATCTTACCTGGATCACTCAATAATTCGCCGCTAACAGGCAACATCAAACCACCGTCATTCAAGCTATAAGCACCCCAATATACCTGCTGCATCCGCGCATCCCACGAAGCTAGCACGTGTTTAGCGCCGTGTTGTTGATAGGCCGCCTGAGCAACTGCTTGCAATGTAGACACTGGAATCAATTTTTTCTTCACAGCAAATCCAAGCCCTTGCGCAATGCCCGCGGCTAAACGCACACCCATAAAACTACCCGGACCCTGGCCAAATGCGATCGCATCCAGGTCAAGCAACCTCACACCCGCTTCCGCCAGCACTGCCTCGACCATCGGCAGAATAAGCTCTGTATGCCTGCGTGGGGCTATTTCAAATCGCTCAACGACTGTGCTGCCAACCATCAATGCCACCGTACACGCATGAGTTGCCGTATCAAAAGCTAGTATTTTCATGAATCACTCACATTTAGCAAGGAGTTTGGTATCATACAGGCGTCTACAATGGAATCAAGAAGCAAATGAACGACTCAAGCATACCTATCAACGAAGAAATCTACACAGTCTCGCAACTTAATCTAGAAGCACGCTGCTTATTAGAAGAAGCTTTTCAAACGGTTTGGGTGACAGGCGAAATTTCCAACCTAGCACGCCCCAGCTCCGGGCATTTTTATTTTTCACTGAAAGACAACAATGCTCAAGTGCGTTGCGCCCTATTTCGTATGTCACGCAGAAAAATAAAGTTTCCACCCGACAATGGGCAACAGGTCATCGCACAAGCGCAAGTGGGCCTATACGAAGCACGCGGTGATTACCAATTGATTATTCAAGATATGCACTTAGCAGGTGAAGGTGCGCTGCAATTAGCTTTTGAAAAATTAAAACATACACTGGAAGAGGAAGGTTTATTTAATGAGGAACACAAACAAAATCTCCCAGAGTTTCCACAAAAAATTGGTGTGGTGACATCATCTAGTGGCGCAGCCGTTAGAGATATTTTAACCGTTTTAAAACGCCGATTTCCTTGCGTACCCGTTATTATTTACCCCACGCTCGTCCAAGGTGATACGGCTGCTGGACATATTGTTCATGCGATTGAAACAGCCAACCACAGAGCTGAGTGTGATGTATTAATCGTCGCTCGCGGTGGCGGCTCACTTGAAGATTTATGGCCTTTTAATGAAGAAAAGGTTGCACGTGCTATTTTTGCGAGTGATATTCCTATCGTTTCTGGCGTAGGTCATGAAGTGGATTTCACAATTGCTGATTTTGTCGCAGACTTACGTGCAGCAACTCCTTCTGCGGCTGCAGAGTGGGTCAGCCCCGACCAACAAGAATGGCGCCAAACGTTTGATACTTTACAACAACAATTTAGTCGGTTAATTACAAACACATTGCAACACGCTCACTCAAACCTAACGCATCTTAACAAACGTATGCGCCACCCAGGGCAGCGTTTACGCGAACAGGCACAGCGTCTCGATCATATCGAACAACACTTATTATTATCGTATAAAAATTACTTACAACAAAAGCAACGCACGGTGAGTGATCTTAATGCAAAACTGAATGTGCATAATCCACAATTTTTATTATCACAATATCACACTGCACTAAAAACTCAGCATGAAAAGCTACAACAACTATTACATTTTAAATTACAGCAGCAAAAACAACAGTTGCAATCATTATCCCGCGCACTCGATGCAGTGAGCCCTTTGAAAACATTAGAACGCGGCTATGCAGTGGTGAGCAATACAACCACCGGAAAAATTATCACAAAAGCAACGCAATTACGTTCTGGCGACCCCATCTCCACGCAATTTAGTGATGGCGAAGTGAATGCGGTCGTTAAATAAGTAGTTGGTGCTTGCTGACACTAATCTTATTACCCTAGAACACGCACCTTGCAAGCTGCAGCCAAAACTATTTTGTATACGGATTTGCATCGCTCTTAAACTGCAAAATCAACGGCACACCGACCATATGAAATGCCTTGCGAAAAAAATTAACAAGATATCGTTTATAAGAATTCGGTAATGCTTTCGTTTGCTTACCATGAATCACAATACGCAACGGGTTACGTCCACCAATATGCGCAAAACGCAACTTCACACGGCGCCCACCGGCTAGGGGCGGCTGATGAACTGTTATTGCTTTATTCAGCAGCTTCGTTAAATCAGGCGTAGTGATTTCCATCGTTAGAGACGCATAAGCTTCATGAATAGAGTGGTACAGTTTACCCACGCCCGTACCATGCAATGCAGAAATAAAATACCGTCGTGCAAAATCAACAAACTGCAACCTCTCTTCAACTGCTTCTTTCACACGCATACGATCATAGTCCTCCATCTCATCCCATTTATTAATCGTGATGACTAAGGCCTTGCCTGCTTTTAAAATCATACCAAGCAGCCGCAAATCTTGATCTGTTACACCTGCCCTTGCATCCAACACCATTAAAACCACATGCGCACAATCAATAGCACGCAGTGTTTTAATAACGGAGAATTTTTCAATCGCGTCATCAATTTTAGCTTTACGCCGAACACCTGCTGTATCAATTAACGTATATTTTTGATCACGACGCTCAAATGGAATAAACACACTATCACGCGTGGTACCTGGGCGGTCAAATACCACTACACGTTCCTCGCCTAACATGCGATTAATTAATGTTGATTTACCAACATTGGGACGACCAACAATCGCAATTTTAATTCCCGCCTCACGATCAAACTCTTCTTCAGTGTTTGGAAATTGATTTAAGATTTCTTGAATTAATGTTTCAACGCCACGCCCCGATTCCGATGAAATAGGCTGCGGTTCACCCAAACCTAATTGATGAAATTCACTGCTCGCAACATCGGCATCTTTACGGTCAACCTTATTAACGACAACCGCCAAATTTTTATGATGCCGCAAACGAGCGGCAATGCTTTCATCGGCTGCCGTTAAGCCGTCCTTTGCATCGACCATAAACAATAAGTAATCAGATTCGTCGATAGCTTGCTGCACCTGTTCATCTGTGTGCTTAGCCATCGCAGGATCATCCGGCTCCTCAATGCCACCCGTATCAACAATATGATACGGCCGGTCACCAATGACCCCAAAACCATACTGGCGATCTCGCGTTAAACCCGGCATATCCGCCACCAACGCATCTCGTGTCCTGGTTAAGCGATTAAATAAGGTGGACTTCCCGACGTTTGGACGCCCCACAATGGTGATGACTGGCAGCATGTTCACTATCTCAACTGATTAGGTTGGCACAGTATACCTGAATTGGTGATTCCTGCTAGAGGATTGCTACCTTAGCTCGAGCAAAGAACACCGAAGGGGCGAAACAAAAAACATTAATTTATTAAACAAATAGTTACACCCACTCTAGGCTTGCAATTCTGGGGCAGCGCTCTATCTAGCCTTGTGTCGTTTGCTCCTGGCTGGACTTTGTAAGTTAGATGCCTTTGGCGTTCTTTTTTAATCGCTTATTATCTGCACCCAACTCCTAAGTATCCAACTCAATCACCACAAACAGCATAAAAAATACACAAATCGGCAATTATTGCCTAATTTTATACTTAATTTAGCTCAATATAATCATATATTTACCTATTTACATTGATATTATCACCAAAGTGAGGTATTTTACTTAAAACTTAAACCGAGATTAAACGATAATATTTTACAGATTAACTAGCTGAGATTTAAATGCCAAAGCATAAGAACAAATTAAAGCCCCTCGGCACTCGAAAACCTGTTCATCAAGCAGGCAGGTTTGTTGATGAGGCCATGGAAAGGTGGGCAGAAAGAGTTCTTGGAGGCAGGTCCTCCCGCGGTCGCGAGAGAAAAATTGTTGCACGAACCCCCAGCCAGGGCTTTCACATGCCACGTTGGACTTCAGACAATACTGACCGACTAGCATTTCGTTTTATTCATAATAAACAAAAGAGGTTACTAGTTCACCGCAAAGGAAAAGATA
>JAJFJO010000096.1 GCA_021774015.1 Gammaproteobacteria bacterium | reverse complement strand
CCGGGTTCTGTCGTGGACAGCCATCTATCTGGGATCAACTTCGCAATCGACCTCAAGCAACCTACCCGAACTCCTACCGCGGACCACGGTGTGTGCCCGAAAGCACGTGAGCTCCTATTTGGTCTTGCTCCGAGTGGGGTTTACCCTGCCACTGTTGTTACCAACAATGCGGTGCGCTCTTACCGCACCATTTCACCCTTACCCCGCCACCGAAATGACAAGGCGGTATATTTTCTGTGGCACTTTCCGTAGGCTCGCGCCTCCCAGGCGTTACCTGGCACTCTGCCCTATGGAGCCCGGACTTTCCTCCCTCCACCGAAATGAAAAGCGACTGCCTGGCCAACTCAGAGCGGAGTATAGCAACAATTCACATAAAAATAAGAATTATCCTTAACAGACTACGATCCAAGCGGTAGAGTCCAGCCCGCATTAGTAAGTATTAATACGCCAATCTATTGGGTTAAGCAAATTGACAATTTAACCCCCAGCAAATAGCCAGCTTTAAAAAAATATAAATTTGAGCAAAATCCGAAAAATACTCTATCTTTAAATAATACAAATCAAATTTATTACAATATAAGAAAGGGGAGCAGGATGATTAACTATTCAATAATTTTTGGTACAGATGAAGACGATCTTATTAGCTTCAAAAATGATACTAACAATTGGTTCGTGCAATCTGGCTCAGGTCACGATGTAATTTCAACAAGCCATGGAGATGATTTAATTTTTTCCGGGTCCGGGGATGACACCATTAATACTGGCCAAGGAAACGACATAATTTTTAGCGGCTCAGGAAACGATTACCTGAAAGGGAATGCAGGAAATGACTGGCTATCGGGTGGAAGCGGGAATGATACACTCTATGGTGGTTCAAACGACGACATTCTGTTCGGCGGTTCTGGCAATGATTTAATCTACGGCGGGCGTGGCAATGACGATGCAACTGGAGGTTCCGGTAACGATGTTATACGACTAAATGCCGGCGATGATACTGGCCGTTACAGTGTAAGCGATAATGCAGGTGCTTGGGATGAATATCGCGGCGGTAATGGCAATGATACTTTCGTCTTCAAACTCGATGCTCCAAATGCAGTGCTTGAAGCACAAATCACTAATTTATTTAATGCCAATCTCAATGATACTGTAGACTTCAGTTCCTTAGGGATTGGCCTAGAAATCAAAAGTTTTAATACTTTGCAGTTCGAATACGATACTTCACCCTTGTTTACCAACTCCACTGATCTCATAGACTTTAATACCATAACGCAAGCACAATTAAATGCTAGCCCAACCCTTTACGATGCATCTGGAGGAGACGATGTGGTTGAACTACCTGACGCAGCGACTGCGGCACTCATAGGTTATGATGATGCCAATCTTTTCAAAGGGGGTTCAGGCAACGATATCATCACAGGCCAAGACTTAGATGATGTGGTCATCGGAGGTACGGGAGATGATATCTTAAGTGGTGGTGAAGGCAACGATCGTCTCTGGGGTGACGAGGGAAATGATACTATTTTTGGTGGCGCAGGGAACGATACTCTTATCGGCGATGAAGGAACTGACACTATCGAAGGTGGCGAAGGCGCTGACTTTTTAAATGGTGGTTCAGGAAATGATACCCTAAAAGGCGGCACAGGCAATGACACTATTTTTGGTGGACTGGGTGATGATATCTTAGTAGGCGGTGCAGGCAATGATAATTTCTACGGTGATCAAGGTGGTGAAAATGCAGGAGTTGACCGTGTAGTTTATTCAGGTGCCAGTTCTGAGTATGCTTTTTCTAGCTTCAATGGCGCCCTATATGTTGCAGATAAAACTCCGGAGCGTGATGGCACCGATGCACTTCAATCCAATATTGAACAAATAGAATTTTCTGATGGGGTTTTTGACATAACTCTTGGAACAGCTGCAAACGATACTTTGGCTAGCACAACAAGCAGTGAGTTTTTTGTAACTGGTAGCGGCGACGACACTCTTGTCTTTGGGCCCGAAAATGGTGCCGATGTTATAGCTGACTTTCAGGGTGCAGGTACTGCAGGTGGAGATCTTATTGATCTAGCGCTCTACGAGCTTACCCCAGAGGAACTTGCCGGATTAATTTCCAATAATGGAGCTGACTCAACCGTTGATCTAAGCAACCATGGCGGTGGAAATATTACCCTGCTAGGTGTCACTGGGTTAACTGATGAGGACTTTATTCTATAACAACCTTGGAGGTGGCAGTCGCATCGCTAGAAGAGCGACTGCCTGGCTAATTTAAGGTGTCTGCAGAAGCTGCACCATTAAACATGTAAATATATTTCAGATAAAAGCTGAGCCTGAAGTTCTGACAAAGAAGCCACTTGAGCATGCGAGATCACACCCTCTGGAATAGCTTTGCCTTCAACATTAAGCCAACAGGTCTGCATGCCCGCCGCAACCCCACCGGCAATATCCGAGCGCGGATTGTCACCCACCATTAATATTTTTGCTCTATCAGGGCGCCCCATCATGTCATGAGCTCGATCAAAAATATCACGGTGTGGTTTTGCCTTACCCACCTCTTCTGATGATAAAACAAAGACAAAATGTTTAGCTAAATCATGTCGCTCTAATCGCACTTGCTGTAGTTGTGCAAAACCATTCGTAATAATAGCTAACTTCACTTTACCACTAAGCGCACGTATTAATTCAACCGCCCCATCAAGCGGCGTACACACTTCAGCCATCACATCTAAAAATCGCCTATTTAAATCAGCCGCTGTCATTTGCAATTTAGTTGCCCACGCTTCAAAACGATCACTAGCTAACTGTTTTGCGGTTATTGTGCCTTCTTCATAAGATTTCCAGAGCGCTTGATTTATTTTTTTGTATTCAGCGTAATTTTCCTCCGTGAACGTCACGCCAAACTGACCAAACATTTTCTGCAAACCCTGAAAATCATGAAAGTGAAATAATGTATTATCCGCATCAAATACAACCCATTCATATCGCTCAACATTACCTATATTTATTACAGATACCGGTACGGAGTCAGACGTGGTGGCAGCATAAGCAAACTCAGAGCGCCTGTTAATCAAGCTCAATACGGGTTGATTTAAATGTTTTTCCATGCTCTAGCTCTTCCACACAGTTATAGTTAATCAACGCATTATCCTTGAAATGGCAACCAAGAACAAGATAGTGGCAAGTTCAGCTACAACCACTTAGTCTATGGCAATGTGTCACAACTTCACCGCTTTCCTTAACCAGCCGCTGTTTTAGCTTCAAGAAAAAGGTTTCCGAAGATTCATACATCTTTCCACAAAAGATGATTTTATATTGAAACATCTTTCGCTAGAAAACACTTACGAGAAAAACTACTCTAAAACGAAGAACTATAGATTAACCACCCTCAAAAAATTACCGATCGGGAACTTTTTATTGAATTTTGGGGGCAGGTAGGCTATTATTCCCGTACGGTAACAATTTTTGAGCCCGCATAATGATTCACTCAAAAGCCATTGGTGAGCTTATTCAGCACACGCGCAAGCACCTTGGTATCACACAAAAGATGCTTGCAATGGCCTCGGGAACTGGTTTGCGATTCATTATTGATCTTGAAAAAGGGAAGCCCACTTGTCAGCTGGAGAAAGTGCTGACTGTTTTGCAAACGCTAGGTATTAAACTGACGCTTGAACCACCCACCGCCGTAAAGAGGTCACAAAGTGAATAAGACTCTCCAAGTTTACCCTAACCAGCAACACGTTGACGAACTAAAACAAAATCGGCACGGA
>JAJFJO010000095.1 GCA_021774015.1 Gammaproteobacteria bacterium | reverse complement strand
TTGGGGTATGGCTAATTATTTGATGAATCATGAGCCTGATGCAACGCGCAAGGAGTATTTGGGTGATATTGTTCAATGCAGTAAAGAATTGCTGGATTACTGTAATGGTATTTTAGATTTTTCTAAGATAGAGGCGGGAATGCTAGCAATTATAAATAAAAAGTTTGATTTAAAAAAATTAATAGATAGTGTTGTAAAAATTGCATTGCCAGCAGCTGCGCATAAGAATTTACAACTAAATAGTGTTTGCGATATTGGAGTGCAAAATGTTTTAGTTGGGGATGCCTATCGATTAAAGCGTATATTGATAAATTTAGTGAGTAACGCAATTAAATTCACTGAGTCAGGGTTTGTTGAATTAAATGTACTGCTTCTTGAAGTGAGAGGTAGAGATGCTTTGGTTCGCTTTATTGTAGAAGATACTGGTATTGGAATTCCTGAAGATAAGAAAGAGTATATTTTTGAGAAACTTTCTCGACTATCGCTTTCCAACAAAGGTATTCACAAAGGTATAGGTTTAGGGTTGCGAATAGTTAAACAATTTATGCGCGAAATTGATGGGGAGATTGATTTGGTTAGCAAAACTAAAGGGGTGAAATTTATTTGTACTATACCTTTTAAAATCCCTCTTACAAATGATTTTGTTCAGGTATGATTTAATTGATTTTATACTTAAAATGTTAGTTCCTGGGTTGGGTGTGTTGCCGAATTTTGCATATAAATATGACTACTTTAAGGTGTTGGATTATGAGCTTGGGTCAAAGCAAAAAAATTGAAATAGAAAATTTTTCTGTCTATTATAATAATAGAAGTTCCGCAGAACAAACAGCAGAAGAAATTTTCACATTGCATCCTTATAGGTTTGTAACTGATAAAGAAAATCCTTTTATTATAGATGCTGGAAGTAATGTTGGTATCGCTGCTTTGTATTTTTACAAGCTTTACCCTGGGGCTGAAATTTTTTGCTTTGAGCCCGATCCAAATGCATTTGAGAAATTGAAGATAAATATGGCTGCCAATAAAATTGAAAATGTAAACTTAATGAATATGGCTGTTTCAAATAAAGAAGGAAGCATTGATTTTTTTGGTCAAATATTTGTTGACTCTCCTGATGCGAGAGGAAATTCTATCTTAAGTGATTGGGGATTGCAGAGAGAGGTTAGTAACACAACTAAAGTTAAAACGGTTAAACTATCATCCTATATTGATAGAGAGGTTGATTTTTTAAAGCTTGATATAGAAGGGGCTGAGCAGCAAGTTTTGGAGGACCTGGATAGCGAGAATAAGTTTTCCTATATTAAAGAGATTGCTTTGGAGGTGCACTACTCAAGTAAGATATCACATGTTAATGATATTAATGTCATTATTGATATTTTAAAAAAGAATCAATTTAATGTTAGCTTTGTTGAGAGAGAGTTGGATGAGTTGTTGCCAGGTGAGGTTAAAGGGTGGGTTGAAAAAACCAAGCCGCGGTTATTTGTTGTTAAGGCTGTTAAAGTGTAGGCTGGTTGCAAAGCTTTTGCTTTCTCCCATTACTTACTTTTCTTGGTACTCTAAATAATAGCGGTGAGAGGCTACTCCTTGTACTTATTGGGCGCGGTACCAGCTTTAAGCCAAGAACAGTTTTTATCCTGTTGCCTATGGCTTCAACGATCTCAGGCTGACGCCACAAAAAGGCGTGGTTAGCACAACTTATCATTGAGGTGGATATGGAAATGCCTGCTTTTTTTAGTAGGCTAGCATAAAGCTCTGCATCACCTCTGCAGCGGTCGTGTTCCCCAAAAACAAACTCAGTAGGCGGCACTGCTTCTTTGTGATTAATTTTTTGCCAGAGAGGCGAAACAGCAGGAAGCTTCGTATTAACATCTTTAGGGAGGTATAGCTTCAGGAACCATTGAACGAATTCTTCACTGATGGATGTATCTTTGTCTTCAAATTTTTTGAACGGAGAGGGGCTTCTAGATAGGTCTAGCAAAGGGCTAATTAGGACCTGTCTTGCAACTGCTATCCCTGCTTCAGCAGCATATTTAGACATGGATGCAGCGAAATTCCCACCGGAGCTATAACCCATGATAACAACATTACTGTGATCAATATTGAATGCATTTTTTTTGTTGCTTAGTGCTAAGTTTAAGGTGTGGCAGGAATCTTCTAACCCTTTGGGGAACTGCTCTTCTGGTGCTAAAGAGTGATTAATAACGATAACCTGGCAACCTGAGCATTCGGCAATGCGAGTACAAATCATTTCTGTAAAGTCGAATTCTCTAGCAATAAAGGCTGTTCCTGGGACATAGAATATAGTTGGCCATGGGTTACGCGCTCCTTCGGGTCGGTATATTGTAATGTTAGGGTTATGCGCTCTATCATGGGAAAACCACACATCTCTACGGGGAGTATTTAGAGGTTGAGTTTCAGGTCGAATGCTGAGTAGTTTTTCTCTATGCTCAGCAATAGTGCGACGAAAGCCTTGGCTTCTTTTAGTGGGGTGGTGGTCTGTCATACTTGTTCCTCGGTTGCTTAAACTGCTGGTAAGTTAGACCTCCTGTCCATACTGATTCCTTCCTTGGTATCCACCATCTGTAAGATTTTACTCCTTTACAGGCCTGGTTTGCTAGAGAAAGTTATAGGTATTTTTTCTCGGATTTATCACTTAAGTTAGGTTTTTAATAAAGGTGATCTTTTTTATAGGGGAACTACTATCGAGGCAATAAAAAACTGGGTTGCACTGGTCACTTGACAACGCTTTGTCTCCATTTTAACCTCCCATTTGGCTGGTAAAGGTGATAAATTAGGTAACCCTATGAAAATAAAAAATAAACGTGTTTTTATAACTGGAGCGACCAGTGGAATCGGCAAGGCATGTGCTCGAGCTTTCGCTGAAAAAGGCTGTCATCTCTTAATTTGTGCGCGCAGGGTTGAGCAACTTGAAGCGCTGGCTGAAGAGCTTAGACGGCAATACTTTGTAGAGGTGCACGCTATCCGGCTTGATGTTAGTCAGCCTGATGACGTTCAGAAGGTGTTTTCAGAATTGCCGGCACAATGGCAACATATCGATATCTTGGTGAATAATGCCGGTGTAGCAAAAGGGCTAGATAGTATTCAGGACGCGCGTGTTGAAGATATTGATACAATGTTTGATACCAATGTCAAAGGTTTGTTGTGTGTGACTCAACAAGTGCTGCGTGGAATGGTGGCTCGACAGCAAGGGCATATTATTAATATTGGTTCAATATCAGCTTTTGAGGTGTACCCCGGTGGTAGTATTTATTGCGCGACGAAATATGCGGTGAGAGCTATTTCGGACGGCCTTAAAAAAGAAGTGCACGGCTCGCCTATTCGCGTTACTGAAGTTCATCCCGGCATGGTGGAAACTGAATTTTCAGCGGTACGATTTTCTGGGGATACTGAACGTGCAGATGCGGTTTATGCAGATGCTAACCCATTGCATCCTGAAGATATCGCAGAAGCTGTGGTGTTCAGTGCAACTCGTCCAGCACATGTCGATGTGAGAGAAATAAAAATTAGCCCCACGAGTCAAACCGCAGCACATATGCTGCACCGTGAAAAAAGAGGTGAGTCATGAGTCTCATTAATATATCTAGCTATCGCTTTGTTACTTTAGATAAAGAATTTTTAATTCAGTTGCGTGCTGCGTTAAAGCAACGCACAGCTGAGTTGAATCTGAAAGGCACGATATTGTTGAGTGAGGAAGGAATTAATTTATTTGTGTCTGGTTTGCCAAAAAATATTAATGCGTTTCTTGAATATCTTAATCAGTATGAACATCTTCGTGATTTGTGGTTTTAAGAAAGCCCCTCGGACGAAAAACCGTTTACAAGAATGCTGGTGCGTTTGAAAAAAGAAATTATTGCGATGGGCCATGATGAAATCAAGCCTATGCAAAAAGCAGCGCCATATGTTGATCCTAAAGAATTGGAGCAATGGTATAAAGATAATAAAGATGTTGTTATTTTAGATACACGTAATGATTACGAAGTGCGCGTCGGTGCGTTTGATGATGCAGTTGATCTGGATATTCATACGTTTCGTGAGTTTCCGGACGCGATTAAAAAGCTTCCTGAGGAATATAAGCATAAAACAATTGTGACGTATTGCACGGGTGGTATTCGTTGTGAAAAAGCTGCGATCTATATGAAAGAACAAGGTTTTGAGCATGTGTATCAATTAGATGGTGGTATCTTAAATTATTTTGAACAGTGTGGTGGTGAGCATTATCATGGCGACTGTTTTGTCTTTGATAAGCGTG
>JAJFJO010000094.1 GCA_021774015.1 Gammaproteobacteria bacterium | reverse complement strand
AGAGGAGGGGCGTGTTTTAATGGGAGAAATGGCACGTTCATCTTATTACAGAGGTCTTGGGCATTTTAAAGGATCACTGAATCGAGATCAAAAAGAACGTATTTCTTTGCTGCTGGGAATTTATAAATCGCTACGGATTTTATTTGTGGATAGTCATCAGGCAATGACATGGATTGACAGAGAAAACAATTTACCACCTTTTGGTGGCAAAACACCGAGACAGCATCTCATGGAGGGGAGCATCTTACGGCTTGCTGAAACGAGACGTTTTCTGGATTTTTGGCGAGGGCATTAATTGGATGGCAACCTACAGTAGCTTTAAAGGAAAAACACACCGTTTAATTCCGTCGCGCTTCCCTCCGGTTATGTTATTTGATTGGGCTGACTCGCCTGAAGAGCTGGAACACATTGCTCAACTTGAGGGGCTTTCTAATGATCGCTTGAAAGCTGAATATGGCGAGATTGGGCTGGTTGTTGCGGGTGATTGGATCGGAGGCAGTGGTGCTACGCCATTAATGGCTTCTTTTACGCATCCAGGTGTGTCTCGATTTTCAGATGGAACGTATGGTGTTTATTATACAGCTGATAGTTTACAAACAGCGATTGCAGAAACACGGTATCATCGCGAGGTATTTTTATCGGCTTCAAATGAGCCTCCCTGCCTTATTCAAATGCGAGAATACACGACTCATGTGGTTAAACCTCTTGTGGATATTCGACAGAATACGAATCTTGATTTAATTGACCCTAACTCTTATAAGCAGAGTCAAGAGTTTGGTTTTCAATTGAAGCGAGATAATGAATGGGGTGTGTTGTACCCAAGTGTTAGATTAAAAAACGCTATTTGTGTTGCTGCTTTTAGACCACCCGCATTGACAGTTCCTCGGCAGGGTTGCCACCTGGAATATGTTTGGGATGGTGAGAAGATTGCTGATATTAGAAAACCAATAAAATTGGCAGTGCATACTTAAATTTGTGCCTACATATCTCCGCGGTGTTGTTGTCGGCACGCACTGCATACAGAGCGCAAGCCTAATCCGGAAAGCGAGCGCCAGTCCCCTCTTTATCAAAACCCCGGTATTGTGCCCGCTGCTTATTTGCTGGATGATAAGCCATGAGTGATTAACAGAGGAGTTGTGGCCGACATGTTTTACAATCAGCTCACAGGAATGGAAAAACTCCAGGAAAATATGTATACTTGTAGGTATACATATTATTCGGGAGACAGAGTGATGCAAGCTTCTATATTAGATCTGCGCTATAAAATGAAAGATGTGCTTAAGGCGCTAGATCGTAATGAGATCGTGCAGATTTTATATCATGGCAAGCTGAAGGGTGAGATAGTGCCTTGCAGAATCAAAACAAAAAAAAGCACCAAGGAGCATCCTTTTTTTGGTATGAATAAGAAATCTGATTTATCAGTTTCGAGCGAGATGAAAAAATTGCGTGGTGGTCGATATAATGATCTTTGATACCGATATATTAATTTGGGTGCAGCGTGGCAATGAAAAAGCAGCTCGATTAATTGATAAAACAGATGAGCGCTATATTTCGTTGCAAACCTATCTTGAATTATTTCAGCAAGCATCTTCAAAGTTGCAGCACAAATATACTCGAGATTACCTTAAGAGTTATAATTTTTCAGTGCTGCCTTTAACGGAGGGTATTGGAAGTCGAGCCGCGATTTATATTGAAGAATTTAGTTTATCATCGGGCTTATTGGCAGGAGATGCTTTGATTGCTGCAACCGCGATAGAGAACAATATGCGTCTTTGTACTAGTAATTCCAAGCATTTTAAAGCGATTCATGAGTTGGACTTTAAGGCATTTAGGCCTTAGCATATTTTATGCGACATGTTTTTTTTGAAAATTATTTATTAGCTCCGATCAAAAAAATCGGCATTCTTTTTTGAGTTTGGTAAAAAACGTGCCTCTAGATAGCTAGCGGTTTTTAATCGCCCATTACGATAGTTGTTATCTTGAATGTGTTATTGCAGACGCATTGTTTAAGCATTGCAGTTAGCGGGTTTTGCTCAATGGGCGCTTCTGTATATAGTCAGTGCCAATATTTAGCTACACACCTCCGCGGTGTTGTTGTCGGCACGCACTACACACAGAACGCAAGCCTAATCCGGGGAGCGAGCGCCAGCGAGTTACCCGGATAGGCTGCGCTTAAAAACCGCTAATCATCTAGAAGCTGGTTTTTTACTGAGTTTTATTAACAACACCCGCGATAAAAATAGCACCATCAAGCTAACAATAATTGAAGCAGTTGCTACGATAAAGGGAAGATCGACATTCACCGCGGTAAGGGCGCCTGAGGCAAAGCCAGTGAGCATCCACGATAGTGCCATAATGGTGCTTGCGGAACCTAGTACCCAGCCTTGATGGTCTGGGGCACTGCGATTGGATAATGTTGCAATTAAAGAAGGGTAGGCGGTGCCGATACAAATTGCAATAGGAATCACAAAAATCCACTGTAATATAGGCGAATAGGGTAGGTTGCTGCCGACAAATCCAACGGCGGCGATCAATAAACTAATAGTTAAAATTCGTTCTACCTCGTGATGTTTAAGCCAAATTTTATAAATCACCGTTAAGCCAAGCGACATCCATACGCCAATATAGGTGGTGAACAAACCGATATGATCGGTGCTGTAATGAAATTTTTGTGTGAGATATAAAAAAGCTGCTTGGTAATACTGGCTCCACGCAATTTCAAATAATAAAAAGACCAGTAGCAATATAATAATGCCATTGTTTAATAAGGCTTGAGAAAGAATTTTACATTTCTCTTGAAAGGAGTATTTTTCCATATGTGTTATTGGTTGTTCGTCATCTTTAAAGAAAATAAGTAATAAAGCAAGATTAACGAGTGATAGTATCATTCCAAACCAATAAGGCGTTTTTAAGCTAAACCAGCTAACGATACGTGGATCAGAAAGGTAGCCGCCAAATAAAGGCCCAAGCACCATTGCCAGTGTCATTGCAAAAGCAATTAAGCTTAAATAAAAAGCTTTTTGTTTGCCTTCAGTGAAGTCAGTAATTGCAGCTTGTACGACGGGTTGGCTGCTGGTAGAACCGCCGGCAATAAAGCGCCCAAGTAATATTAAAAATATGCTGTTGGTGTAAATGCCAAATATAGGTAAAACAAACCCAACGAATGCACAAGACAAGCAAAAGACTAGAGTGATGCGTCGACCGTATTTATCTGAAAAATAACCGGCGAGTGGTGAGCCGATTAAAAAAGCAAGTGGCGATAGCATGATTGCAATGCCGTATAATATATCGCGTGTATGTATTGACACAGAAGGGGGGAGAATGGATGTATCTGCATTAATGATTAAGCGTAACAAAACAGGAATGATTAAAAAATACGGTAAGGTATCTAAAAAAATCAACATAAACAGCGCCGCTAAGCGCCCTTTTTTTGAATGATGTATGCGATTAAGTACGTTCATGGTGAGCTGCTATTACTGAGGCCACGCATTGCGTGAGCTTTTTTACATAAGGGATATGTAAAAATTCGTTAGGACCATGAGCGTTGGCTTTAGGGCCCAACACTCCCGTTATAAAAAATTGCGCATCGGGAAATAGTTCGCCGAGCATGCCCATAAAAGGAATTGTGCCGCCGGTGCCCGTATACCCTAATGGTTGTTCGAAAAAAGTGTGTGAGGCTGCTGTTAATGCATCGACTAACCACTCACTCATTTGTGGTGCATTCCAACCGCTGGCATTGTCTTCTGCTGCGAAAGTTATTTTTGCACTAAAGGGTGGGTTGTCTTCTAATGTTTTTTTAATGAGGGCGCCCGCTTTGTTGGCATCACAGGTGGGGGGTAGGCGAAATGATAATTTTACCTCGAGAGATGGAATGGTTACATTACCCGCATTGCTGAGTTCTGGTAATCCATCGAGCCCAACTATAGATAAGTAAGGGCGCCAGAATCTATTTAAGATAAGTTCTTTTACATCGGTTGTAATAGGTGCAGCCCCATTGAGGAATGGTACTTCTTGATAAAAAGCATCGCCCAATAGTTTTGCTGTTTGCTCTGCTTGTTTGATCCGATGCTCTGGAATGTCTACATATAAAGCCTCTAATGCGATGCGGCTTGTTTTAGCATCTTCAACACGATCTAGCAATTCACGTAATATGGAAAAAGTAGAAGGTACCATGCCACTGCCATTGCCGGAGTGTATGCCTTCTTTTAATATGTCTATGCGCAGGTCACCGCTTGCAAGGCCGCGTATTGATGTGTTGCACCATAAGGTATCATAATTGCCGGCTTCAGCATCGAGACAAATAATCAGGCTGGGTGTGCCAATCTGCTGCTTTAGTGTTTCAATATAAAATGGCAGGTCGATGCTGCCGCTTTCTTCGCTGGCTTCAATCATGATGAGGCAGCGAGCGTGTGCAATATTATTGTCTTGTAGTGATTGTATGGCAGAGAGTGAGCTGAATAGCGCATAGCCATCGTCCGCACCACCGCGTCCATACAGCTTGCCATCTTTTAGCACGGGTTTCCAAGGGTCTAAGTCATCATCCCAACCAACCATTTCAGGCTGTTTGTCCATGTGTCCGTATAACAAGATGGTGTCGTCTGATTGCCCGGCGATATCAATTAATAATAAAGGTGTTCGTCCTTCGTGTTCGAGCAATTCAATCTGCATGCCTTTTATAGGCTGTTTTTCACACCACTGCTTAAGCAGTTGCATGGCTTGGTCCATATAACCATTGTGTTTCCAGTTAGTATCGAAGACAACTGACTTATTAGGAATGCGAATGTAATCTTCCAATACGGGAATAATGTCGTTATCCCATTGCTGCTCTAAAGAGGTGGTGTGTTTTTTGAGGCTCGCATTGTAGTCGGGCATTGTGGGTTCCTAAAGTCACGTTCAAGAGCGCTATGGTAAGTTTTTTTGGAAGGTATGTCACCTTAACTTGGCTGTGCAGATCTGAAGCTGTGTTTCATATTTGCACGTTTGTATGTCCTGGGTGGTTGTAGGTTTCAACTGTCAGTGCCAGGCACGGATAGGTGCATTCTAACTTGAAGTGCGACAGCATCAAGTGCTATAAGTATAAGTTCTTGATTCCAATACAAATAGGGAGCTGCCGCATGAATCATTATAATCAATTAACTATACAAGATCGATGTAAATTTAACACAT
>JAJFJO010000093.1 GCA_021774015.1 Gammaproteobacteria bacterium | reverse complement strand
CTGTAAGTTATTCTTTAAAAACACTACATGAAAAAATTAAAATAGATATTTCACCTTTATAAAAACAAGTATGGGTTAGCGTAATGTTGTTTAAGGTGTAGTAGTCAAATAAGTTTGCACTTGTGTAATTTCGTCTGCTTTTTCTTGAGTGAATTTAGCATCTTTGGGTAGCGAAACAATAATCGCAGTAGCTAAGTCAAGGTATTTTTGCGCATTTCCCTTCTGTAATTTTCCTTTAACTTCTGCCAAGGTAATGTAAATTTGTAGTAATAAACTAGGAGTTTGAGATTCTTGAGTTTCCAAAACTTTCAATGCATGTCGTGAATATCCTTTCGCATCGATTAATAACTTTTCTTCAGAAGTACGCGCATGTAAAAATAATGAATAGTTGCTTGATAGAATATACGCACGCACTGTATCTTGGGGGTTGATGCTTGTATCAGATGAAAATATTTCTCTGGCTTCAGTTGTTGTTTGAAGCAGTTTCTCCATTAATGAATCATTTATGTGTGTTTGATCTTGTTGAAAATATGCCATGATTGCTCTAGCATAATTTATTTTAATTTTGCCAGTAAGGTATCTATCATGTTTTTGCAGTGGGCGCATTCCTAAAAGAATATGGGATATTATCTCAAATGATCTAAATGAATCATTATATTGTTTTAAATTAATATGAATTGTTGCCAAATTTTGTTTGTAACGTATAAATGTTGCATTATACTCCTCAGGATTTTCTACAACCGCTCGCAATTCACTTACTATTTCAGAGGAAATTGATTGTAATTTTCGAGATTCATCGTTGAGAGTCAAGTTGCTAGAAACATATTTGTTCACAATATCAAAAAATTCAGCTAACCCAGTTGCTAATAAAGAAGTATCAGCAGATATAATTGCAGAACGTTTGAGCTTATTTATAAAAACCTCCTCAGCATCATCACGTGCTGATAAAAGTATAATATCTTGAGAAGAAATGCGAAAGAATTCCTGTATTTCTAATTTATCAAATAAGAGCTGGCGTAATAGAGTAAGGACTTCATGCATATTGTGAGACATAGATTGGTTAAAATAAACTAGCGCTAATTTATTGAATAACAAAATTGCATTAGAGAAGCAGTCCAGATCAACATCTTTGGTGGCGTATGTAACAAAATATTGTAATATACGGTGAACTTCCCCACAAAAATCATATGAAAAACTCCAAGTCATTGAGTCTCCCTTATCAAACAAAAAGTACTTATTAAATGCTTGTATTAATTCATCAATATTTTGCAAATATAATTTATCTGCTATTGTTGCTTTTAAAAAATCGGCGATAGTTATTTGATTTAATGCAGCTGCTAACGGAACACGAATAGAACTTTCTTCTTTATTAAATAGTATAAGGCCAACATGTTCTAGTGTGGTAATGCAATTATTAATTTCATCTTGCTTTTCTTTACAGAAAAATTTATAAAATAATTCTAGCTTAATTACACCTGGTGATAACATTAAGAACCAATGTAGGTAGTTTAATGAAACTATATTTTTTTCTTTAGCACTAACAATTAATTTTTTCATTAGTTCTACCCTTTGAGTGTCGATTGAGTTTAATCCAGAGAAACTTTCTTTGGAAGGCAAAGTTGAAATATCTAGATGTCTGCTGGAAATTTGAGCAAGGATAACTTCTAGTAACAGTGGCATATTAGATGAAGCGGCGCTGGAATATGCTATGATTTTTTCTATAGAGGCGTGCAAGTTGTCAGGAATTTTTTTGCAAAAAAAATCTTTGACCTCTTTATCAGAAAAAGGATCAATATAAAGCATTTTGCGTTTAAGATGTGGGGTTGTTGATGTAAATAAGTTAAATTGTTCTTTTTTATCTCGGCAATTAACTGGAATGGTATAATCTTCATAATAGTTGCTTTTATCATAATCTAAGTAAATAAATAGCCTGCTTAACGAAGATTTGACTAAATGATCTTTTACTAGGCTGTAGATTTCTTTTTCATCTTTGCTTTCTGTATCTAGTTCGAGCTTTAAAGCTAAATCTCGAAATGATCTTAAAATTCCAGTGTCACCGCATTCAGCATTTATAACCCACACTATGTCATAGTCGTCAGTTTTCGAGTAGCCATACGCTAAAGACTCAGTTTTCTTGCCAACTCCATAGGGGCCTATCAATAATAACTCTTTAGATTCGGAAAAAGCAGTCTTTATCTTATCTTGGGTATCACGTGGAAAATAAGTGCTAATATTATATTGCTGAATATTGCTTATTTTTTTACTGGCTAATTGCGGTTTTATTTTACAGTTCAGGACCTGGGGAATGATTGGGCTGAACAGTATTGTATCATGGCTCGTGTCAGGAATGGTTTGCTCACGGAAAGTTTCCATGTTTACAGTTTTATCCCAGCTAGATGTAAGACATTCTCTACCCAATGCACCAGTTTCCCCAGCAATGTATAAAGTTACGTTATCTACATTATATTTTTTAGTTGGCTTATGTTTGCTACTGAGCAGGAAGTTATGTTGTGTTGTTGTTAGCACAGAATGTGCTTTGAGAAGCAAATCTTTTTTATCTAAAGATAATTGCTTTTCTACAAATTTCAAAATTTCACTAAAAATAAAAATAATATGATCTTCGATTTTCTCATCACCAGGAAATTTATCACTATAATTTTCCAGTTTAAGTTGATCGATACCACAGTCTCTAGCAATAGCATTTACAATTTTCATTGTACGTGAATAATGGTCTTCTAAGGTTAATTTAGCTGGTCCATCTAATGGAAGTGAATCAAGAATATGAATGGTTTTATATTGGCTTGGAGCATGCAGTTGTAAGTAGTGTGCTGTAACATAAGCAACTTGACCTCCATAAGACCATCCTAATAAATGAATGCTATCTTGTGTTAGCTGGTTTAGGAGTATAAAGCAGTTGATTTTCGCAAGCAAATTCAATGACATTCTAGGAAAAACATACTTCACATAGGGTTGTGCTAATGTAGTAGTGCCCGCTTCTTCTAGTATGTTAAGGGGTGGTGTTTTTTGTAGAAATATCCGTGCTCCTACTATTTGTTGAGAAAATTGCCTATATTGTTTTTCAGCTCCACCTGAAATGGGGGGGAAGCATACTAGAGTGCATGGCTGGGATGTGAAGGTGTTAATTTGTTTAAAGCTTCCCTGATAGAATTGGATCAATATGATTAAGTTTGCTAATTTTCGAATCGTTATTCTCTTGGGTAACAAATAGAATGGTAGATCAATTTTATATTCTTCATGAATTTCTTCAATTAACGTTATTAATAGCAGAGAGTATCCCCCTTCTTCAAAAAAATCAGCGTGAATATCTATTTGCCTTCCGAAATGTGTTTCCCATAAATTTTGGACAAATTTTTCTGCTTGGAAGTTTTCAGATTCTGGAGAAGTGATTGATTCAGTTGGTATCTTGTTAAGTTTAATATCCGATGTGTCAGTGATGCTCTTTAGATCATCTGATGAAGCAACCCAGTAAAATGCACTAGGGGTATCAGCATTCTTATTGCTTGGTGTTGTGCTGATAAGTTGTATTAATTCTTTTGCTGAGGGTATTTCTTTGGTATCTGTAACTGAGAAAATAGCCACTAGGCGATTGTTTGCTTCAATAATTTTAGCTTTAATTATATTTGGATGTCTGCATAACAAAAGCTCAATGAATTCTGGCTCTATCCTATTACCGGCAATTTTTAACTGCCTATCTAATCGAGATAAAAATCGCATAACCCCATCAGCTACAGCAATTTTATCACCACTTCTAAATACAAAAATTGAATGGCCGTTGGTGTGTGGAATATTTAGATAGGATCTTTTATTAAGTGTATCGTTATATTCACCATCTTGCCAGTACCTTCCAAGGCCAATACCTCCAACACAAAGTTCACCCTCACCATTATATTTATCTACGTCATGCAATTTGTCACTATCAGAAGGTAGTATATATACCATACTGCCAAAGAAAGAATTGTCCTTGGTCCCTAAAACAACATGCTGATCACCCGGATAAAAATGAGATAGTAGAATGCCGATGGTTGTTTCAGTTCCACCATAACCATTTGCTGTTATACGTGGAGTCAGACCAGGACTACGTTGTTGCCATGTCGTTAGTATATCTGGAGTAACACCCTCAGTTGCAGAAATAATACAACGAAGTGAGTCGAAATAGTGAGGGTGTTTTTTTAGCCAAGGTGCGCGCTCCTTTAAAAAAGTCGGTGGAGTTATCACAATACTTACGTTTAGTTCGTTAATAAACGTATGAAAATTAGAAATGTGTTCTAGTCGTGATTTTTCTGCGATACAGAGTGATGCGCCGGAACCAAATGCAAGTAAAAGTTCCATTATGCTGGGGTCAGTATGAACATCAAAAAAATTCCCAACCCTATCATTAGTCTTAATAGATAAAGATTTCCAATGTGAAAACCAGCGGCTTAGCAAAGCAGAATGAGAAATCACAATGCCTTTACTTCGACTAGTGGTGCCAGAGGTATAAATTAGATAAGCCGGTATATCTGTATCAGTGACAGGTGGGTCCCCACTAGATTTCTCACTAGTTACTTGCGTGGCATTTGATGGATATAGTACAGGGCCTTCAAAGAATTGAGAAAGCTTTTCTTGGCATTCAGTTTTGGTGATAATTAATTTAACACCACTATCTTCAATTCGATACTTTAAATTTTGATCATCAATATTAACTGATAAGGGAACATAAACAGCTCCAATATGCCATAGTGCAAAAATCATAGCATAAAGCTCTATGCTGACAGGCATGTAAATACCAATAAAAGCTGATTTAGAAACACCTTTTAGCAGTAAGTATTCGACATAATTGCTAATTTTGGTTTTGAGGTCCTGGTAGCTTATGGTGTGAGAAGAGTTATTTTTTTCAATATAATGTAGTGCAATTTGATTTGGATACTTGGTTGCTATTAGATAAAAGTGGTTAAGAAAAGTTTCTTTTAATAGATAATAACTTTCTGGGGAGTCGCTCTCTGCTCTGTATGAGCCTATTAAATTTTCTAACATTAGAAAAATCCGTTATTTTGTATTGGTCATAGATTCAAAAATTACTCTATTTTGAATTTTCCCTAATAATTCTAAACGCGAATGACAATTAGCTTTTCTACGTATATTTTCAAAGTGAATCTCAACTGTACGATATGACAAATTTAAGATTTTGGCGATTTCTTTAGATGAAAATCCTTTTAGCAAATAGGCCAGGCATTCAGTTTCTCGTCTTGTCATTTTAATCGATTTGTTCATCACCCAAAGGATGCTACCGCTTTTTTGTGTTTCTATTAAATTTTTATCTGACTGAACTATTGTCGCTGAATTTTCCATGTTTATTTTTAAATCTTCATTTGCATTTTTTTTAAGCCATGTCACCAGATTGTCGGCTAAGGTTAAAAAGTGATTGATAAATTGCTCGAGTAAATAAATTTTGTTTAAGTAAATATTTAAAG
>JAJFJO010000092.1 GCA_021774015.1 Gammaproteobacteria bacterium | reverse complement strand
ATATAGCATAAGGAATTATAATGGAATTATTAGTCACCGCAATTTTTCCCGTTTTTGCGTTGATGGGGCTGGGGGCGTTTGCTCAATATTATAAAATTTTGGGTCCGGGCGTTGCAACGGGTTTAAATCAATTTGTGTATTACTTTGCTTTGCCAGCATTTATGTTTACTGCGATGGCATCGGCGCCTATTCACAAACTATTATACCCGGGCTTTATTATTATTTTTTTTGTTGGTGCGCTTGCTACGTTTGCTGTTGGTTTTATCTTGGTAAGGGTGTTTTTTAAGAACATATTATCGATAAACGCCATGCAAAGTCTTGGCTCGTCATTTTCGAATACAGGATTTATTGGTATCCCTTTTTTGTTGTTGCTTTTAGGCCCGAAGGCGGTGTTACCTGGTGCTATTGCAACAATGATAGTTGTATTTCTAATAGCGATTGCTCTTTTTGTTATTGAAATAGATAAGGATAGTGCAACTAAAGTCTCTGCTTTAATTAAAAGGTCGTCATTTTTGCTTCTTAAGAACCCACTAATTGTAGCGCCAAGTATTGGTATCATATGGAGCGCAACAGGGTTGGGTCTCCCTAAACCGATTTGTGTCCTTGGGCATTTATTGGGTCAAACTGCAGGGCCTTGTGCGCTTTTTGCTGTTGGGAAGGCACTTGCAGCATACCCATTTTCTTTTAAATTTAAAGAAGTGATAACTATCGTATTATTAAAAATGTGTTTGCTATGCTGCTCGGAAGCGATCGCATGATGTGCTTAGAGGCAAGATTTAATAGCAAATTTATGGATTTTATCCATAGTAAGTTTTATTATTTTACAATAACAATATAACTAATTTAAGGAGAATGATATGCCTGCTCGATTTACTAGATCTTCTATGTCAAATGAACGGTTAGGTAACCTTAATCTTTCGCGTGTAGTAAATTATGATGATTTAAATTATATTTATCTTAATCCACTGGATCGAATAGCACGTTATTACCTTGCTGTAGCATACTCATCTGTTTATAGAGGTAATGACAACTATAATCAAGCCTACATTGGCGCACGGACTGTTGCTGTTGGCATTTGTGGTGGTGCTATTTACATCACGGCAAACACATTGCATGGTTTAGGTTTGCAACGGCAGCGTGGCCGTCAAGCACCGCGTGGCCTTAGAATTGCTGTTAATGAAGTTAGAGTCGGTGCACAAGGTCTTGCGAGTGAGCTACTTGCAGAAGGTATAAGAGGCATTAATCAGATATACTTTGTAACCAACCCGCTTGGTGCAGACGATCGAACATATCATGCAGAAATGCAATTGGTGGATTATTTTTATGAAGAGGGCCTTAGGTTTGAAGGTGATATGATGGGTGTCTCGAAGCCTTGTTGCCGTTATTGCGCGGGAAGCCTTGAAAATCTTGGCATCGAATATTCTTATTGGCATGACCAAAATGTTGGTAGTGTTGTAAGATGCGAACCTGAATCCTCATGGTGGTAGCAGAGGATACATGTAGTACTTATTCAGGTTCTTGGTATGAGCAGCGGTGAATTATTGTGTTGCTATGCCGATCAATGATATTGCCAGACCAGCCGGAGTGCATTGTGCTGATCATAAGATGCAGTTTGGTGACTAATGTATCAGGAGTGTTACTTGATATATTATGCTCAATTCGATTGTTAAAGTATAGATTAGCAATATACCGAGCGTCACTATCGGTAGGTAATGTTGTAGCGTTGTGGTACATAGTTTTCTCCCAGAGCAGTTGATAGATAGCACTATAGTTGTAAAAGCCGTGGGATAAAATATGGTAAGTTCCTATCCCTTTGTAGGATAAAGGCGATTAACTTCAATAATTTTTTTTGCATCAGAATTAGCGCCCTTATTACTTCAAGTTGTACCTGGCTGGCAGAATATTAGTGTAACCACTTGTTTTTTAATTAGAATAATCAATTGATTATTGGGTTGCATTGATATGGATAAATGTCCTGTATAGGGTGCTGCATGGTATTGTGCTGACGCTGCCTCAGGTGATGGTATGGCTGCCTGCCCGTACACATAACCATAGGCAATAGCAACAATATTGTATTTAATTTTTTTGGGGCAGTATCTCCTAAAATTAATTTGGATACTGGTCTAGACATAGGGGTCATTTAAAATGGTTAGTGACTTAAAGAGACTCGCTAGTGCTTCATTCTTTTCTGATATGGCGTTTATGTCATCAAGACTAGGCAGCAATGTTAAATAGTAATTTGTGTTATCACAATGATGCAGATAAACCTTAACGGTATACCCTAATTTAGTGCCTGAAACTTCTTCAAGCAGTTCTTTAGGGTTATCTCCCCGTTCAGGCTGTTCTGCTAGAATCTGGTAGTGTAGCATTCTTTCTGTAAATTAGTTTTTATTCAAATTTGCACTAACTTCCTGATTAATAAAAACATAGAAAACTCTTTATTGTCATTTTGTTGAAGGTGTGATGTGGGTCATTAATCTATAAAAGAGGGTGTACTTTTATTATTTTCTCAAAAAAAGACCCTATACATTCTTTCAATTTTATTAAAAAGAGCCTATACTTTTGCATGGATGATGTAAGCAAGGGCTTGGCGTGAATCGTAACTTATTGATTTATATGAAAAAATGGGTTTTGTCACATGACCGCAAGCCTATGGTGCTGCGTGGGGCTCGCCAGGTTGGTAAAACCTGGTTGGTTCGCCATTTGGCACAGGTAGTTGGCAGGCGCTTAGTTGAGTTTAATTTTGAGAAGCGCCCAGAAATTAAAGACTTATTTAACAGTAATGACCCTGAGCGGATATTATTACAAATTGAAGCTGCGACAAATCAAGTGGTGAATCCTGATGAGTGCATTTTGTTTCTTGATGAGATTCAGGTGGTACCAGAATTATTAGCGAAGCTGCGTTGGTTTGCTGAAGATATGCCTCAATTGCCAGTGATTGCAGCTGGGTCACTATTAGAATTTGTGCTGGCAGAGCATAGTTTTAGTATGCCCGTTGGTCGTATTAATTATTTTCATCTAGAGCCACTATCTTTTGAAGAATTTTTGGTGGCACGTAAACAAATTCAATTGCATGCCTGGCTTCAGACGTACCAGTGGGACAATGAAGTTCCCAGATTAATCCATCAGCAGTTACTTGAGTTTGTTCATGAGTATGCGATTATTGGCGGGCTTCCTGCAGCTGTTGCGAGTTGGGTCAAAGATATGTCTTTGGTGGGAGTTGAGCAAGTCCAACAAGATTTGTTAGCCACTTATCGTGATGATTTTGCCAAATATTCTGGAAAACTATCGACAGCTTATTTGAATGATGTGTTAGCAGGAGTGCCTGCTATGCTGACTGAAAAGTTTATTTATAGCCGCGTTAATCGAGGAGCTTCCTCTGCTAGTATTAAGCAAGCACTCGATTTATTGATTAAAGCAAGGTTGTGTCATCGAGTGCGTTATAGTGCTGCGAATGGAGTACCTTTGGGTGCTGAGGTTAAAGATAAATTCTTTAAGGTAACACTATTAGATACAGGACTTGTTTCAGCGACCCTTGGTTTACAATTAAATCAATTAAGCAATACAGATGATTTGCAGTTTATTAATAATGGTAAACTGGCTGAACAATGGGTTGGTCAAGTGCTTCGAACTATGTCGCCAGCATATGTTGAACCTAGTTTGTATTATTGGCAGCGTGAAGAAAAAAATGCAAGTGCTGAAATTGATTATCTTATACAGCATAAAACAGAGGTTCTTCCTATTGAAGTTAAGGCAGGAAGCTCAGGTTCATTAAAATCTTTGCATGAATTTATGCGATTAAAAAAATTGAATCGAGCATTGCGTATTAATGCAGATTTTCCTACTCGAATTCCAGTATCAGTGAAGACTCATTTGGGCGAGGTTGTGAGATATGAGTTATTGTCACTTCCATTTTATTTGTTGGAACAAACATTTCGATTACTTAATGAGAGGTAGTTATGGATAACATCTTCAATGCCATTGATACGTTGGCTAATAGTATCAAGCAAAACGCACATCTTACACTAGGCATTATCGCCACTTTGTGGGCCGTGCATATCGTTAATGTGTTGTTTAAACATCGCCTCAATATTTTTGGAATTTACCCACGGACGTGGCATGGTTTGATTGGCATTATTTGCGCGCCATTTCTGCATGGAAATGTTCAACATCTTATTTTTAACAGTATTCCTTTATTTCTTTTGATGAATATGGTGTTGGTGAATGGTGTGCCGATCTTTTATGCGGTGACATTGATTATCGTTTTATTAAGCGGTTTTGCGGTATGGCTGTTTGGACGCAAGGCGCTGCATATTGGTGCTAGTGGTGTCGTGATGGGGTATTGGGGTTATGTGTTGATTAATGCGATCGAACAGCGCACGGCGGTTACCATATTGGTTGCGGTAGTGGGTGTGTATTATTTTGGTGGAATGCTATTGAATTTGTTGCCCGGTGATGCAAAGTCATCTTGGGAGAGTCATATTTTTGGCTTCCTGGCGGGAGGCGCTGCTTATTTCATATTATCGCTTCACATCTAGCTTACAATGTCGTATTCTGTCTGCCAGTATGCAACATATTGGGAGACGAGATGAGCCTTTCTGGCTTATTAAACAAACGCCAACCCGCATTGCTAGCTCTAGCAGATGGTAGCGTTTTTTCCGGTGTTTCCATTGGTGCGGAAGGCGAAACAGTCGGTGAAGTGGTTTTTAATACAGCGATGACTGGCTACCAAGAAATTCTTACAGATCCCTCATATTGTGAACAAATTATTACCTTAACGTATCCGCATATTGGTAATGTGGGTGTGAATCCCCAAGACAATGAATCAGATAAAATTTGGGCGTCTGGTTTGGTGATTCGTGAGTTATCTCCCGTGGTGAGCAATTGGCGCGGGCAGCAATCGTTAGAGGATTTTTTGCGTGCACAGAACGTGGTGGCCATTGCAGAGATTGATACTAGGCGGTTAACGCGACTTTTAAGAGAAAAAGGTGCGCAGAACGGTTGTATTATTGCAGGTAATGTTGATCCTGCTGTCGCAATTAAGAAAGCGCAAGCTTATGCTGGATTGGAAGGTAAAGATTTAGTTAAGGAAGTTACCACAAAAACACAATCTATGTGGCAGCAAGGCAGTTTACGTATTAATAATAGTGATGCGCCTGCAATAACAGGGTCTTTTAGCGTGGTTGCCTACGACTTTGGTGTTAAGCATCAGATTTTACGTTTATTGGTCGACCGCGGTTGTCAGGTCACCTTGGTGCCGGCTAGTACGCCAGCTAAAGAAGTATTGGCAATGAATCCAGATGGCGTGTTTTTGTCGAATGGTCCTGGAGATCCGGCGGCTTGTGGTATTGCCATTGAGAATATTAAAAGATTAATGGAACACGATGTTCCTTTGTTTGGTATTTGTATGGGTTTTCAATTGTTGGCTCAAGCATGTGGTGCTAAGACAGTAAAAATGAAATTTGGTCATCATGGTGCGAACCACCCTGTTATCGATATGGTCACTAAGCAAGTGATGATCACAAGTCAGAACCATAGTTTTGCTGTCGATGAGAAGACACTACCTGAATTTTTAACAATCACGCATCGTTCGTTATTTGATAACACGTTGCAAGGTATTGCGCATAACACAAAACCTATCTTTGCCTTTCAAGGTCACCCAGAGGCAAGCCCAGGTCCTCACGATATTGTTGAATTATTTGATCGCTTTGTTAGTTATATGCACGAACGATCTGCACATGTAGCCGTTAAAATATAGGTGAAATCATGCCCAAAAGAACAGATATACAGTCTATCCTGATCATCGGAGCTGGACCGATCATTATCGGCCAGGCTTGCGAATTTGATTATTCTGGCACGCAGGCGTGTAGCGCATTACGTGAAGAAGGTTACCGAGTTATCTTGGTGAATTCGAATCCCGCAACGATTATGACTGACCCTGATATGGCGGATGTCACCTATATCGAGCCAATTCACTGGGAAGTGATTGCAAAAATCATCGAAAAAGAAAGGCCTGATGCCTTATTGCCAACTATGGGTGGGCAGACGGGTTTAAACTGCGCATTGGATTTGGTGCGCGAGGGTATTTTAGAAAAAAATAATGTTGAGTTAATTGGTGCATCACGTGATGCTATTGATAAAGCAGAAGACCGTGAAAAATTTCGGCAGTGCATGGCAAAAATTGGTTTAGAAACACCGCGTTCAGGCCTCGCACACACGATGGATGATGCTTGGAATATTCTTGAGGAGCTGGGTTTTCCTGCCATTATTCGTCCGTCATTTACTATGGGTGGTACCGGTGGCGGTATTGCGTATAACCGTGAAGAATTTTTAGATATTTGTTTACGTGGATTAGAACTTTCTCCAACCAATGAGTTATTAATTGATGAGTCGATTATTGGTTGTAAAGAATATGAATTAGA
>JAJFJO010000091.1 GCA_021774015.1 Gammaproteobacteria bacterium | reverse complement strand
TCGCAAGAGGAAGCAAGATGCATCGTAAAGAACGTAACACAGTCCTGTCATTGGCCACTATTATGGCATTTCGTATGCTTGGTCTATTTATGATATTACCCGTATTTTCCGTAAGTGCTGCAAAATTGCCTGGTGCTACCGCAGTAACGGTGGGTATGGCGCTGGGTATTTATGGCCTGACACAAGCGATACTACAAATGCCCTTTGGCATGCTGTCAGACCGCATTGGCCGCAAAACTGTGATCACTATCGGCTTGCTGCTATTTATTCTAGGTAGCATCATCTGCGCCTATGCGCACAGCATTCATATGATGATCCTAGGTCGCGCTATACAGGGTGCTGGAGCGATAGGCAGCACGATACTTGCTATGGTGGCTGATCTCACCCGTGATGAGCACCGCAGCAAGGCAATGGCTATTGTGGGCATGACTATCGGCACGGCTTTTACCTTGGCCTTGGTGCTAGGGCCTATAGTAAACGCTTGGTTTCATCTCTCAGGGATCTTCTGGCTTACGGCCATCATGGGGGCAATTGGCATACTGATGGTCTTCACTATCTTACCTAACCCGCCTGAGATTAGCGTCCATGAGGATGTGGAGGTAGCGCCAGGTAAATTTAAGAATATCTTAAAAAACAGCCAGTTGATCAAACTAGACATCGGAATTTTCTTCCAACACGCTATCCTAACCGCCCTATTTTTAGCGATACCTATTCTATTGACTCATCGCATCCAACTTGGCGAATATCAACAGGTGCTGCTATACCTGATCGTTCTCGTGGTCTCTTTCGCAGCCGCTGTACCTTTAATCATCGTGGCTGAAAAAAAGCGCAAGATGAAGACCATCTTCACGGGCGCTATTGCGGTGATTGCGCTCATACAGTTTAGCCTGATATTTTTGCACCATTCGACTATTGGCATTGGTTTCTTGCTGCTGGTGTTTTTTACAGCCTTTACTCTACTAGAGGCTTCGCTGCCCTCATTAATATCAAAAACCGCACCAATTAAGAATAAAGGCACCGCAATGGGTGTGTATTCTTCCTCACAGTTTTTCGGTATTTTTATAGGTGGTCTGCTGGGTGGTTTAGTATTAGGGCACTTTAGTGTGATTGGCATATTCGTCCTGTGTACTGTTTTTGCTCTACTGTGGTTCGCTATCGCGATCACAATGCAAGAACCCCCGTATTTATCTACACTGATTTTCAGTTATGATAGGGAACACAACAACCAACAGGCGCTGGGCTCACAATTAAATACTCTGCCCGGGGTCGCTGAAGTGGCATTTATGCAAGCAGATAATTTGATTTATTTGAAAGTCGACAAGCAAATAATTAGCAAGGACGAATTGCGTAAAACGATCGAAGCGGTTACCCTAGGCTGACGGTATAACAGTTGACTGATATACCTAGGAGATAAGGCTGTGGATTCAGTAGATATACGTATAAAATCAGGAGAAAAATAATGGCTAGAGGTGTTAACAAAGTTATCTTAATTGGTAATCTAGGAGTAGACCCCGAAGTTCGCTATACCCCAAATGGCAATGCACTTGCCAACGTTACCGTTGCAACCAGCTCATCCTGGCGCGACAAACAAAGTGGTGAAATGCAAGAACGCACTGAATGGCACCGTGTGGTGTTTTTTAATCGCCTAGCTGAGATTGTCGGCGAATACTTGCGTAAAGGTTCAAAAGTCTATATCGAGGGCAGCTTACGCACCCGTAAATGGCAAGACAAAAGTGGTACTGATCGCTATACCACTGAAGTAATTGCCAGTGAAATGCAAATGCTAGATAACCGTAGTGGCGGCGGTAGCGGTGGTAATGGTAACTATTCTAGCAACCAGAATCAGAATCAAAGCCAGAGCAATAGTATGAAAAGTAGCCAACCTTCCGCTGCTAATACCAACCTAGGCAATGAAGCACAAGGTGCTAACGACCTAGATGACGATATTCCGTTCTAGCATGCTCATCATAAAAAGCCGGCGACTGCCGGCTTTTCACCCCCCCCTATTTGCATAAGAGGAATACGCCATGAGCATCGATTGGGATAATCTAACGTTCAGCCTTAACCCGTCTAAAACCATGTATGTCGCCACTACAAATACTGACGGCGGCTGGAACAAAGGAGAGCTGCGCCCTTACGGTAATATCAGCATCTCCCCTGCTGCAGGTGTTTTAAACTACGGCCAAGGAGTGTTCGAAGGAATGAAGGCTCACCGCACAAAAAGTGGTGACATAGTGCTCTTCCGACCTGAAGAGAATGCTAAACGCATTAATGTTAGTGCCGAGCGTGTCTGTATCCCACCTTTTCCAGAGCAGCAATTCATTGACGCGATTGAACAACTCATTTGGTCGAATGAAGAATACATTCCACCCTACGATAAGGGCAGTTTATATTTTAGACCCTGCCTATGGGGAACCGGCCCTAAGCTGGGTGTAGCGCCGGCTCCAGATTATACATTCTTGACTTATGTGTCACCCGTTGGAGCCTACTTTAAATCTGGAATACAACCTACGAAAATGGAAGTGTGTACTAACTATCACCGTGCTGCTAACAAAGGTATCGGCCATGCAAAATATATTGGTAACTATGCCAGCATTATGATTGCTCGCAAAGCTGCACAAGCTCGTGGTTACAACGACTGTATTTATTGTGACGACAGCAATGCAGAATATATAGAAGAAGCTGGCGCCTCTAACATTTTTTGTGTTATCAATGGCACACTCGTCACACCTGAGCTAGGAAAAATACTACCAGGAATTACACGCGATTCAATTATTACTATGGCACGCGATATCTTGGGTTTAAACATCGAAGAAAGACCTGTCAGCATCAAAGAACTACTGACAGCATCTGAATGTTTTTGTGCCGGCACCGCTGCCATTATCACACCGATTGGAATGGTAAAGCATGAGGGAAAAGAGACCACCTTCAATAACTTTAAAACAGGCCCCATAACACAGACTATTTATGAGTCGCTGCGCAATATACAACTATGCGAAGCTGATGATCCTTTTGGGTGGGTTACGTGTGTCTCTAAGCGTGCGGATGTGGTTTAAAGGAAGCACTCAATCAATTAACAACTGAAATGGTATAATACACTATAAAAATAATGGCTTTCATAAAATCTAGGCTCGGCTTTGACAAAACCAAAATTCAAGATATTCAGTGATATTAAAATTGATCAAAGAATTTTTATTTAGCCTTCGATTATCTGCACAATAGTATAAAATCCAGTGTGTTAAAAAAAATCACAGCTGTATTTCCAATTAGAATAGCGATTAATGATAAGGAAAATATATTGCTAACACTTTGAAATAGCAAACTAGAAAACCCGCTTGTGCCGAATAAAGACAAACAATGAAAATGTAATCTTAAAAGACTGTTTTCACTTCAAAATGAGGGTTACATTGCAAGGCTATGACAGTATAATAGCGATACTGTTTTCCACTCGTTGGTGCATCAGGGCTGCACTTTTAACTATTGTCCTAAATTGAATTACTCCTTGAGGTGCATATTATGTTTTCTACTCTGGCAAATGCCATATTCCCAAACAAACAACGCGCTGACACGCAGTATGTTGAAGCATTTAGTGAGACCGGAGATTTCGAATTTGAGACTAGAACTCTGGAATCAAGCGAAGAAACTAGTGATAATACCGCGGACATCTATGCTCGATTAAATCAAGTCGTTGGAAAAAGCAAAACACTCGCTCAACGTGGTACCCAGGTCATCAAAGACAGTTCAAAGGCCGTTGCTTCTGCATTGGTTACAGCAGGATTAGGCTATCTTGCATTTTCAAACTTAGACGAATTATCGGATATTGCTACTGGCCTTACAGTTTTCCGGGCTTGGCTGCCGCCCACAAGCGTCTTCAGCCACGCGAGCAGTTTTGCCGTTGTTGCAGCGAGCACCTACAGCACCCTTAATTATCAAGCTGGTGCACTGCCCTTGACCCCATACAGTTTTTCCATGGCCATGAGTCTACTATCTTTGCCACAACCGATGGCTGCTCAAACAACTGGGACAACTTTCTTTGAGGCGTTTGGGGGAAGCAGTTATGATCAAGGTCATTCGGTTCGGGTAACTCCAGACGGAGGCTATATTGTAACAGGTCATACCCAAAGTTATGGGACAGGTTTGCGATCTATACTTCTAGCTAAATTTAATGCCATAGGCAGCCTAAGCTGGGCAAAAGTCGCATTAGGCGGAAATGATCGAGATCATGGCCGGGCGGTGGAATGCACGTCTGATGGTGGTTATGTCATAACAGGATATACAGGCTCTGTAAATGATGAAAACCTTCTACTCGTTAAATTTGATGCCAATGGCACTATCAGCTGGGCCAAAACCTGGGGAAACACTGCCGGGCGTGATATAGGTCGATCAGTTAAACAAACTCCCGATGGTGGGTATATCGTGTCAGGCTCTACGTCCAACTTTGGTGCAGGCTTTAACGATTTGTTGCTAGTTAAATTTGGCGCTTCTGGCATCGTTAATTGGGCTAAAAGCTTGGGGAGCAGCGGCACAGATGTGGGTGCTGCAGTGCAAGTGACCAGTGATGGTGGCTATATTACGGTGGGTCAAACAGGATGCTTTCCTTCTTCAGCGTGTTTGTATTTGGTAAAACTCATGGCGAACGGCACAGTAAGTTGGGAAAAAAGCTTTGGGCGTGATTCAACCGCCACATATGGTGGTTCAGTGCAAGAAACACCTGATAATGGCTTTATTGTAACGGGAAGTACAAATAATTTTGGCGGGAGCGCTGCTGACTTATTATTAGCTAAATTTAATAGCGCTGGCGCACTAAGTTGGGCTAGAACTCTTGGAGGCGCTGGAAATGACGTTGGCACCTCTGCCAATATCGCAGCGAGTGGTGGTTATAAAGTAGTAGGATATTCAGCTAGCTTCGGTCCTGTTTTCAGAATATTATTGGCTGAATTTCATAATGACGGTTCGCTCAATTGGGCTAAAGCTCTAGGCGCAGGCGGCAGAGATTTCCCCATGTCTGCTCAAATAACCCCAGATGGAGGCTTTGTTTCAACAGGTTATGCAAATAGTTTTGGTGCAGGCCAGGATGATGTGTTTCTAGCAAAGCAAAATAGCACTGGAAGCATGGAGAACTGCGGAGACTTGCAGGTGATTAGCCCCACTGTTCTGACACTCCCTTATAATGCTACCTCAGTTTCACTTACCCCCGGCACAACTACCGTCATAGAACAAAACTGGCTGATTTCAGCTGTTGCGATTTATCCAACATTTCAAACTCAATGCCCTATTATTTCAATCATACCAGGCTCGACTGGGGCTACTGCCACATCATCAACCGTGCCAGGCTCGACTGGGGCTGCCACATCAATAACACCAACGAGTGAACAAACTAACCAGCCAAGCTCTTCGACCAATTCTCCGCTAACATCCAGTAGCACAGGGCTCTCGCGAGCAACACCACCCTCAGCAATATCAATGAGCTCTACACCAAGTAATTTAAGCGAATTTATCATGAATGTCCTTATTGTCATTGGGATAGTCGTGATAATGCTTTGTCTTGCAGGTATTGCTTTCACAGTAAAACAGCGTCGAAAACTAAATAACTCTGTTGAATTACCAGATGCATCATCAGAACCTGATAGTACTGATCCAGAAAATAGTGCAGGTGATCAGCAAGTGCTTGAGATAACAGCCCCACCAACAGCAAGACCTACTCCTGAAAAATTGGGAGCCAGTGGTTCAACTCCTATCTTATTACCACCT
>JAJFJO010000010.1 GCA_021774015.1 Gammaproteobacteria bacterium | reverse complement strand
TGTCGATCTTGGAGAAATTAGATTGATCCCTCAAGCAAGAGCTCTAGCAGCTAAACTTAAAGGATTGTAGCGCCAACAAAAAACATAACAATTATCAATCAGTTAAGGAGAGTTTTTATATACTGTACATATTATTCATGCGGATTTTTGGCTGTTACGCCACTTTTACGCACGAATAAATGACAAGGCAGACATTTTATGAAGGAGCATGCTTATATTAGAATCTAGTTATACACAAGACCAGGTTACAGCGTTAGCGGAAGAGGGAAAGTTAAGCCAATGCATGTTTCAAGCATTAAAAGCTGATGTTAGCACTGGAGAATCATTAATAACGGCACTGCTCACTAATAATAATTACCAAGCAGATCTGATGGCGAGCGACTCACCATCAGCTTGATTCAAAACATGTTGGGGATTTAATTAGAATAGCAGTATGCCCATAGCTGTTAGCACTATAAAAATTGCACACAACTGAGCGCTTTGGAATCCAAATATAAATTTTTGCCAACAGCTGAGACAAAAATAACCCCTAAGTTATATTACAGTTACCCTGTCTACATTTATACGACCAATAAACTTATCAAACTCATTGCCAGGCCTACCTTCCTTTTTTCTATGCTTTAAAAAAGTTTTAACCCATCACAGTATTCAATTAAATAGTTAAGCCTTACCCCACAACACTCCTATGTGCATACACCTCTATATTACGTTGCTTGATTTTACTCATCTGCTTTTTTCTTAGGTGTTTGTCTTTTTACTACGCGGTGCTCTTGCCTTGGTTACCAGACCAATATCCTGCAACTTCCTGCCCAGCTCATCATCTTGAGCAACTTGCGCTAGATCTTTCTCAAGACCCAAGGATAATAAGACACTCGCATAAGCTGCTAGACTAACACTAGCCTCACCTCGCTCAACGGCACGCAGTGTATTCCTAGATATGCCAGCACGCTCAGCAACAATCGTTGCTGAAAAACGTCTTCGCAATCTAGCCAATCGAATATTTTCTCCCAAACCGGCCAATACACGCTGCAGTGAAGGGAGTAGCACACTTTTCTCTCTAGACATAATGGTCAATACTCTTACCAATAAGCTTGTTTTTGGTCATAATATTGAGCATTATAGCATGGTTTTTGGCAGATGCCAAAGAAGGGACCAAATCTCGATTTTTGATATATTACTACCTAGTTGAGTATAGGTTAAGCTGCAAAAATTGAGACCTGCCCCCCTAATAACTAAATTTAATAAATCTGCTGCATCGCTTTTTTTACTAACGTTAACGTGTCTTGCGCAACAGCATTCGCTTTGTCTGCACCTTGTTCTAACACCTGCAACACCTGCGCAGGATCATCGGCATAGACTTTGCGGCGCTCGCGCATCGGCTCTAATAATGCGTCTAATACTTCAATTAATTTCTTTTTACATTCCACATCACCCACCGTGCCCTCACGATAACGTTGTTTGGTTTCCTCCACCCACTTTTTATCTTGATTAAACGTATCATGAAAAATCCACAACGGGTTACCCTCCACTTTACCAGGGTCGGTGGCACGCAAACGATTTGGATCAGTGTACATGCCCATCACTTTTTTGCGCACGGTATCTGAATCATCACTCAATAAAATAGAGTTATTAAGTGACTTACTCATTTTTAATAATCGCCCATCGTCAGTTGGCGCACCCGTTCCCACCAAACGAGACACACGGCCAATTTTAAAATCAACGATCGGCAAGATACCTCCCGCCTTCATATAATCTTTATCTTCAATATGCGAATCAACACCGCAGTAAACCTGATTAAAACGCCGAGCCACTTCACGTGTTAATTCCAAATGAGGAATTTGATCTTCACCGACAGGCACCACTTCTGCACGAAACGCTAAAATATCCGCAACCTGCATAATCGGATACATCAAAAAGCCCATCGAATAATTATCACCTAATTGCTTATCACGTATCTCATCTTTAATGGTAGGATTTCGCATTAAGCGTGGATAAGGGATGATCATACTAAACATTAAGCTCAGCTCAAAAATAGCCGGCACATCGGATTCAATAAACATGGTGCTCTTTGCTGGATCAATACCTGCGGCCAAATAATCTAACGCGATGTTCAACACACTGTCACGAATTTCCCGCGGCCTTTCCATCCGCGTGGTAAACGCGTGCGCATTCGCTATCAAAAAGAAACAGTCATAATCATCTTGCATCGAGACGCGATTCTCCAACGAGCCCACCCAATGGCCCAGATGCAACTGCCCTGTTGGCGTATCACCAGTAAGTAAGCGTGGTTTGTTTGCAGCCATGAGATTATCCTTTGTGCTTTGATTGTGGGGGTATGATGGCGAGATATCGACGTAGCGTCAAGAGTCTCTCCTATTGATTACTCGAAAATTCACAATTGCCGCATTGACTCCCCACCTCTGGTTTGAAACAATACTATCACTATGAAGAACGGAATCATCATTTGCTTACTATTACTCAGTCTTGTTGGCTGCCAACCAGCAACGTTTAAACCTTATCGATATAACCACAACTGGGACAAACACGTCTTCCAAGAAAG
>JAJFJO010000090.1 GCA_021774015.1 Gammaproteobacteria bacterium | reverse complement strand
TTATTACTTAAATAATAAGGTCGCCTATTTGAAAGCACACTGGAAAATCAACATGGTTCATAATGCTATTGCATTCTCAGCAACCGGCAACCAATTGCAAGCCAGTGGAGCATCACTGTCACAATTTTCTATCACACAATCTGGTACGCTCGCGCACCACACGATAAAAGTCGATTTAAACTTACCGATTGGGGCTGTAAAATTTAATGTAAACGGCACTCTCGGGAAAGAAACATGGGCGGGAATCATCAAACACCTCTCTATTAATAACAAAGCAGCCGGCACCTGGTCACTAACAAAACCCAGCACGCTTTTATTAAACAAAAAAAATATTAACTTAAGCCAAAGCTGCTTTACTAATAGCTATAAAGAACACATATGCTTGCATGGACGCTGGAGCAAGCAAAACCCCTGGAACATTCAATTGCGTGGGTCAAACCTTTCCGCAAACAGTTTAATAAAATTTGTCAATCCAAATATCCATATCAATAGCCGATTGCGCATTAATGCTGAGATCAAAGGCATGGGCACAACAATTGATAACGGTATTTTTGACATGGGCTTTGCACCTGGCAGTCTATATATTAGCTCTAGCAACCGACAATCACCCACTTACTTTAAATCAGCAAAATTAAGTGGCTCTATTAACAAACAAGGCACACAAGCAAAATTACACATGCAATTATCTCAACATGATTCTGTATCTGCTAATGTAACCTTGCCTGGCTTTCATGCACTCAACGCCCTGCCAAAACAACAAGCCATCAAAGGAAGCATTAAAGCCAATATCACAAAAATGAACGCGCTTAATGCCGTCATACCTAATGTGATTATTCCAAAAGGCAACTTCAATGCCAATTTAGTGCTGAATGGCACGGTATCAAAACCCTCAATCAACGGGGCTCTCAATTTTAATAACGGCTACTTGTTTATTCCTGGGCTCAATTTAAATCTCACTAAAATTAACATCCAGTTAAAAGGATTGGGTGACACGATTGACTATAAGATCAAAGGGGTTTCATTAAACTCGCCTATCACCATCACTGGAAAAACAGAATTAAACAAAACAGACTTCCCAAGCACATTTCATGTCAGCGCCAACAATTTATTAGTCAGTAATACAAATCAATACCTGATTTATGCTTCCCCTGATGTAAACCTAACCGTAAAAGGCAAGCACTTAATTATTAAAGGTCGCATCACCATACCAAAAGCAACAATAAAACCGCATGAATTTCGGCATATTGCAACACTGCCCGAACATGATATTGTGTATATCGGCAACAACCCGCTTAAACCATCTCAGCCCTGGTTAATTAGCAGTGATGTCAGCGTTATTATCGGCAAGGATGTGTATGTGAATTTTTCAGGCCTACAAGGCCAGCTTGGCGGACAAGCCACACTCACTCAAAAACCCGGGCAATCTTTATTTGCTACCGGTCGCGTTAACTTAAAAAATAGCACCTACACCACCTACGGGCACAAACTCACCATTAGCCCAACTTCCTACGCACAATTTACGAACAGTCCAATTAATAATCCCAATTTAAATATTCGCGCAAGCCGCAGCATCAATATCATCTCCGCTTCGCGTGTACAACAAATCATCGATGATAAATATGTGGTAGGCGTTGAAGTCCGCGGCAATCTAAAGCGCCCGCAGATCACCCTATTCTCTATTCCTGCAACCCTGTCACAAGCCGACATACTGTCCTACCTATTGCTCGGCGAGGCAAGCAACTTAAATTCCGAGGCCAACATTGGCCTACTAATGAACGCTATTGATGTGACCAAACTGGGCGCTAGTGGCTTGGATAATTCAGGCAATTTTATCAGCAAGATACAACAAGGCCTGGGTTTTAGCGAGCTTGGTGTCGAGTCGGAAACGACTCTAGATGCCATTGGCAACCCGGTGGATCGCCAGTCTGCATTTGTTGTTGGACGACGCCTTGGAAAACGGCTCTATGTGCGATATAGTCGTGGCATCAATGGGCTAACGTTCACTGATCAAAATGAGATATTATTGAGATACATATTAAGTAAGCACTGGGTGGTTCAGACTAACGCAAGCACACAAGGGAATGGTGCTGATATTTTATACACTCTGGAGAAATAAAAACAGATGGATAATCAACAAAAACAAGCCATCGTGCTGATTGAAGCCGTTATCGCAAACGATATTGATCTTGTGATTGATGTCTTAAATGAAGGCATCGACCCCAACAACACCTTAGATGATGCATGCGTCACTGCACTTCACTATGCCGCACAAAATGATCGTCTGGAGCTTATCCCTGTGTTAGTTGAGGCTGGCGCTGATATTTATGCGGAAACAGAACCCGACGGCCTCACACCAATTGAAGTTGCCGTGATGCACGGGCACCATAAAACGGCGCAACTGCTGGTGTCTTATGGATCTGCTAGTGGTGAGGCACATTAAATTAAGCCGCTGTTTCTAGGCTACACTACCGGAATTTCACCCAACATTTCCCATCCTAAAACAGAGGCATTCTTCCGCTGCTGAGAGGCATCACCACCATAAATGAGATAACTATTTTCTGGTGTATCTCCAGACAAAGATTGCCAATAAACCAAACCTTTAAAAAAATCATTATTAATTGTTTTCCCCGACTTTATTTCCAACGCTAATAATCGACTCGCCCTTTCGACAATACAATCCACTTCATTACCATTCTTATCGCGCCAAAAATAAACGTGTGGCTCCAGCCCCAGATTATAACGTGTCTTTATAATCTCAGTAATAACAAACCCTTCAAATATCGCGCCCCTCAGATAATGCATTTGCAACTGCTCTGGCGTCTCTATTCTAAGAAGTGAACAAACCAACCCGGTATCATAAAAATACAACTTTGGTGATTTTATTAATCGCTTATTAAAATTTTTATGGGATGATGGAAGCAAATAAACAAGGAAGCTTGCCTCCAACACAGACAACCACTCATTAACTGTTTGCCTAGCGATACCACAGTCATTAGCAAGCGATGAAACATCCAAGAGCTGCCCATGCCTACCTGCACACAAGCTAAGAAAACGCTTAAATGTAAGTAAATTTTTCACATTAATTATTTCACGAACATCTTTTTCCAAGTAGGTTTGAATATAATTAGGGTACCAATCCACAGCAGTCATATCGTGTTTATAAAGTCTTGGATAAAAACCATTAAATAATTGCTGCATGCAGCTTTGTTTTTGCTCTGATGCAGAAAGAAGTTCAGGCAAACTTAATGGAAGTAGTTTTAATAACGCTGCGCGCCCCGCTAGACTCTGCGTTAACTTTTCGAGCAAAGCCATATGTGCTGAGCCTGTTAAAATATACTGTCCAGGCTCATCCAACTGGTCTACATGTGTTTGCATATAAGAAAATAAAGCTGGTGCTCGCTGCACTTCATCTATAATTGTATTTTTACTATATTGGGTTAGAAAGCCCCGAGAATCATTTTCTGCGTAGGCTCTATTATCTAGGTCTTCTAAAGACACATAGTCATATTCTGGGAAAATGGCTCGTGCTATTGTTGTTTTCCCTGATTGCCGTGGCCCAATAATGCTAACAATAGGAAAAGACTGAGCTAGTTGCTTTAGCTTTTTACCTTGAATACGATTAAAAGAAGCGTTTCTGGACATATCATTAACCCGGCTTTGCAAAGTACCCACTCTAAACGAGCCTGGACAATTTGTAAAGTCGACTTTACAATTTGTCCAAAATTCAGGGCACCCAACCCAAATGTTATTAATACCTTAAGCTACACGTGCCAATTGATCTGCCGCAAAATCAATGCGTCGATTGAGCCACCAAAGAATAGCCAAAGCAGGTAAGCCCATAAAAAAAGTCCATACATAAAACTCAGCCCAACCCATATGGTTCACCATCACAGCAGCTTCAGGCCCGACGAACACACGACCAACCGCAGTGAGCGCAGACAACAAGGCATATTGAGTCGCTGTATAGCGTTTATCACACAGGCTCATTAAAAAAACAACGAACGCAACCGTGGACAAACCACCACAGAAATTTTCTGCAAAAATAGAACCCGCCATCAGCAAATAATTTTTCCCAATAACGGCCAGCAATGCAAAAGATAAATTTGATACCATTTGTAAAAACCCAAAAATCATCAGGGAGCGATACAAGCCCATATAAGGCAATAACGCACCGCCAATAAAACTACCCGCCAATGCAGCGACCAAACCAACCACTTTAGAGATACTGCCAACATCAACCAAACTAAAACCAATACCACGCAATAAGAAGGTTGTATTTAATGACAATGCAAATGCATCACATAGCTTATAGATCACAACAAATACTAAAATTAAAATAGCATTTTTGCGCGTCATAAACTCTTTCCAAGGCTCAACAACCGCTTTGGTTAATGATGTTGGCGGGTGCATTTCAAACTGGGGGGATGGCGCATACAGTGTCATTCCTGCATTTAATAGCATCATTACTGCCATAATAATATAAGTGTCACGCCAACCAATTTCTGCTGCAAAAATTAACGCGATTGCCCCAGAAAAAATTATCGCGAATCGATAGCCGATGGTGTTTAACGATGCACCCAAACCGCGCTCTTCTACTTTTAGTATATCCGTTCGGTACGCATCAATAGCCGTATCTTGCGTCGC
>JAJFJO010000089.1 GCA_021774015.1 Gammaproteobacteria bacterium | reverse complement strand
ATAACTAGCAATTTAGAAGAATTTCTTGCTCAACTATATAAAACTCCAACTATGTGCTATAGTTAAAGCCCTATTAGCAAATTTACATGTTAGGGATAATTTATGGAAACAAATTCTCAGGAAAGTCTTTTTGGGGAAAGACCATCAAATTTTGATTCTCTTCTAGAATCATTGCTCATCGTTAGTCAATCCTACGGACATAAAAGCACTGGAGAAACGATATTAGCCGGCCTTCCATTAGAGCGCCAAAAACTCACACCCAATTTATTTGTGGAAGCTGCTGAACGCTGCGGACTCACCGCCAAAATCACCAAGCAATCGTTAAAAAAAATTCATACTGATTTATTACCCGCTATTATTTTATTAAAAGACGATCACACATGCATTATTACTGAAGTTAATGGCAGCGAATTTACCGTTATAGAACCTCAAAACAAAGACACCACCACAAAAGTCACCAAAGAAGAACTGAAAAAAATCTACAGCGGCTACACCATTTATACTCAAGAAACATTTGAATTTGACGAACGCACGGCCGAGCTCGCTGCAGACGAGCCTAAGCATTGGTTTTGGGGTGTCGTACAAAAAGCCTGGGCAACGTATAGTGAAGTATTAATCGCATCGTTATTAATTAATGTATTTGCGATTGCTGTGCCGTTATTTGTAATGAATGTTTACGATAGAGTTGTGCCTAATAATGCTGTGGAAACTTTATGGGTCTTAAGCATTGGTATGCTAATTGTTATCGTATTTGAATTCATCATGCGAACCCTGCGCGGTTATTATATCGATTCTGCAGGCCGCAAAATCGATCTACAATTATCGTCAAAAACATTTGCTCACGTCGTCGGGCTACGCATGGCGGATCGCCCCAACTCAGTGGGTAGCTTGAGCAACACCATGCAATCGTTCGAAGCATTTCGCGAATTTATCACCTCTGCCAGCATTAGCTTATTGGTTGATTTGCCTTTTTCATTGCTATTTGTCGCTGTTATCTGGTTGATCAGCCCCAACATTGTGATCGTTCCTGTTATCGCTATACCATTAATTCTCTTAGTAAGTTTAGCCATACAAAAACCGATTGAATATTACGTCGATAAATCCTATCGCCATAGCGCTGAAAAACAAGCCATCCTCGTTGAAAGCTTATCTTCTTCTGAAACCATTAAGAGCTTAAATGCAGAAGGAAGCCGTCAAAAGCAATGGGAACAAGTGACTAATGAATCAACCAAATTAGGCTTAAAAGTGCGTAGTTTAGTAAATTTTGGCATGAACTTCGCTATTGGCGTTCAATACCTATCACTCATTTTTGTGGTTATCACAGGCGTGTATGCTATTGCAGCTGGAGAGTTGACGATTGGTGGGCTTATCGCTTGTAGCATTTTAAACGGTCGCGCACTTGCCCCTATCGTACAAGCTGCTAATTTATTAGTGCGCTATAAACAATCTACCGCGGCACTCAATGCGCTAGATTCCATTATGGAAAAAGAAACGGATAGGCCTAAACGCAGTAATTATATCGAACTTAAAGAACTAAAAGGCAGCGTAGAGTTTAAAGATGTGGATTTTGCCTACCCCAACCAACCTGTTCCCGCCTTACATAACATTTCACTAAAAATTAACCCCGGCGACAAAGTGGGTATTGTCGGACCTGCCGGCTCTGGTAAATCAACACTCTCTAAAATAATATTAAAGTTTTACCAACCCAACACGGGGCATATCTTAATTGACGACATTGATGGTGTGCAAATAGACCCTGCCTTTTTGCGGCGCCATATTGGCTATATTCCACAGAACGTTACTCTTTTTCATGGTAGCATTCGCGATAACATTGTAATGGCAGCGCCCTATATTGATGATGAAGCGCTATTAAGAGCCGCAAAAATAAGTGGCGTGCATCAGTTTGTGAATGAGCATCCTGAAGGCTACGACAGGCAAGTTGGTGAAGGCGGCAATTTGTTATCTGGCGGGCAAAAGCAAGCGATTGCGATAGCACGGGCTATTTTACTAGACCCGCAGGTATACCTATTTGATGAACCCACCAACTCTCTAGACAATGCGCGCATAAAAGAATTTATTACGCAAATGGAACAACATATACAAGGAAAAACGTTTATCGTGGTCTCCCATAAAGCCTCTATTTTATCACTAGTAGACCAACTGGTTGTAATGCAATCTGGAAAAATTGTCGCTCGCGGGCCGAAAGAGAAAATACTGAACAAGATAAAAGGTGCAACACCATGAAAGATTTAGATGAGCTAACAAAAAAGAAAAAAACGCCACACCTTATTTTATGGCTTATGCTAGTCTTTTTAATTATCATTATCTCTTGGGCTTATTTAGCAAAAATTGATGAAGTAACACATGCGACAGGCAAGGTCATCCCCTCCTCCAATGTCAAGGTCATACAAAACTTAGAAGGCGGCATCGTTAAAAGCATTCTCACTAAAGAAGGTGCCATTGTTAAAAAAGGCCAAGTGTTAATGACACTAAGTGATGTGCAATTTTCCAGTGACGTAAACGTAAATGAAAAAAATCGCTGGGAAATGCAGGTTAAAATTGCTAGATTACGGGCACAAATTGATGGAAAAGCCTTTAAGCCTAAAAAAGAACTCGTTAAGAAAGTGCCGAGATATATAAAAACAGAGCAGCAACTGTATAAATCACAGATGAATGAATTAAATTTTTTGAAAAAACGTAGAGCACTTTTAGAACGAGAAATTAAGATAACTCGACCATTGATCAAGTCAGGAGCCGTATCACAGGTGGAAGTATTACGCTTAGAGCAAAGCGCCAGCGAAATGGACGGAAAAATCCATGAATTTAAGAGCAAGCTTCTCAATGAATTAAACAAAGCTGTTGATGAATACAATGAATTGTTAGCTGCATCAAAAAAATTCAAAGATCGTTTGCAACGCACGACAATCAAATCTCCTGTCAACGGCATCGTCAAACAAATTTATACCAACACTATTGGTGGTGTTATCAAAGCCGGTAACCCCATTCTAGAAATCGTGCCATTAGCCGATACATTGCGCATTGAAATCAAAATAAACCCTGGAGATATCGGCTTTATCACAATTGGACAAAAAGCTACGGTTAAAGTCACTGCATTTGATTATGCGATCTATGGCGGCTTAGAAGGACGAGTTGAACACATCAGCGCAGATACGTCGCAAGATAAGGAAGGCGAGAGTTTTTATGAGGTTTGGATACGCACTGATAAGGCTTATCTTGGTCCTGATAAAAATAAATTGCGCATTATTCCCGGCATGCAAGTGAGCGCCAGCATTATCACGGGTAAAAAATCCGTGCTAAATTATCTGCTGAAACCCATCCTGCGTGCAAAAGCGAAAGCCCTTACAGAAAAATAATGTATTCCAACTGAAGCAAGTTTTTTACTAAACTCGATTGGGAACCATGCACACACTTGATTCGGAACCGTGCACATACTCGACTCGGAACCGCGCACGCGAGTAAGCGCTATAGAAAATCGCGTTTGCTACAAGCAGTTTTTTTACAATGCATAGAAAAAACGTCGTGCCTTTTTGGTCAGTACCTTCAGTGAACTTCAGTAAATAACGAGCTTTTAGATATCTAGCGGTTTTTAATCGCCCATTACGGTCGATGCTGTATTGGATGTGTCATTGCCGGCACATTGCTTTAGCGCTGCAGTTAGGCATGCTCTGCTCAATGGGCGCTTCTGGGTCAAGCTTGTGCTGACAATACCCAATACTTATACGACCAATCCATATATTCAATATTGCGGCGCTGGAGTTTGGCTTGTAAAGGATCAAATTTTGTTTTAGAAAATTTAACAGCCTTAAAGCCCGAGGCTATGCATATGATTAAGAGGCGTATTCCCACCATGCCATCAATAAATATTACTTACTAATGATTTTTAATGTTTTCTTACTCAATCGATATTTTTGTCTACTACTCCTTGGTCTTTCAGGTATAGTCATTTCCAATAAATCATATTTCATTAATGGGCCAATAAATTTTTCCCTAAACTTTGTTCTACTTTTCCATCCCATAAGTGACATTAACTCTATAACAGTTTTCGGTTTCAGACAAAAGCTAAGCAACTGAAGCTCTTCTGAACTTAATTGGAACTTGGTCCCGACTTGGTCCCAACTTGGTCCCGACTTGGTCCCAATCTCTTGAGCCTGCTCAATTTCAGGATGGGGATAGAATGTAACTCTAAGAACTGAACCAAACTCTTCCCAGGTTGGTAGGGGGTAACCACCTTGTTTACAAGCATTTTTAATACGTTTATAACCACTGCCCCACTCCTCTATTAGCTCAAGCTCAGCGAGTGTTTTTGCGATAACAGGGTTACGTATACGGCTAACACCCGCTTTAAATTGTTCCATACTCATACCTGGCATCATAATACCAGGATTTTGTATTTCCAACCTGTCATCATAGAGAGCTATAAATATTCGGCTGCCTGTTATCTCATAATTAGCATGTGCTATAGCATTAGTAAGAGCTTCACGAATTCCCTCCACAGGATATTCAGGGATATCCCGCCGTCGCATGTCACCAAATTTCCCAGCCATCTTAGTATTTCTACGAATAAACTTAGGAACTTCATCAATAGCAGCTAAAATACCACCTTTAATATTGAGACGATCAATGAACTCAGACCGTGATATCCCTTTAAAGCGAGCACATCTAACTTCAGCATATGGAAAACAGGTCTCACGAATTTCAGGAAAACCAAATAAAATCACACCTCCATTGGTTGCAACAGTACGCCTACCTCTTTTGGTTAAAAGACCCATACTAATCAATTTAGGCACATCCATCACCCTGCCACGTTTAGAATATATAAATTTAATCCAATTTTTATCTAAATCGTTTTCTGCCACCTCATCACATGGAGCCTTATCAAACGAGGAATAGTTGCTTGAACGTTTTATCTCTCCAATAACTTCGGGTCCAGCAAGGCGATTTGAATTGCCCACTCTAATGTAAACACCCTTTTCTTCACCCTTGTCACTTAAATAATAAGGAGCTGGTGAGTGATCAATTTGTATAGAAATAATCGACATATTATTGATGTCATTGACTGTAATTTCAGAAATTAGCTGGGGTTTAATTCGATTTGAAATTGAATTAGATAATTGCTCCTGCGCTTTTCCCACATTGGGAACGCCTACAATTTTACCATCATCTTCTACTCCGATCAAAATAATACCGCCAGCCGTATTAGCAAATGCACTGACTGTTTTCAAAATAGTTACTAGTGAATCAGTATTTCGTTTATATTCTAAGGTGCCACTTTCACCAAGTTGACTAAGCTTAATGATATCCATTGTCCTAGCAGCCAACACCAAAGCTCACACCACCGAGCTCAACCCAGATTTCATGCCTTTTTGCTGTAACGCTATCAATAATCCCCACCTCTTTCATATAGATTGCCATATACCACTCTTCCAATCAAAACATCAGATTAAGGTATAAAGCAACGTGCAGCAATACCGTAGTTTGTCGTGCTTGCACCAGCGCTAACACACCGGCACATACTTGATTGGTTCCGAGTCAAGTATGTGCGTGATTCTGGAGTATTGGTTTTTTTAGCGAACTTCAGCAAGCAACGAGCATTTAGAAAGCTAGCGGTTCTTAATCGCCCATTACGGTCGATGCTGTATTGGATGTGTCATTGCGGGCACATTGTTTTAGCGTTGCAGTTAGATATCCTCTGCTCAATGGGCGCTTCTGGGTATGGTTTGTGCCTAGATACTTCTACAATGTTGTTGTCAGCACGCACTGCACACAGAACGCGTGACGAA
>JAJFJO010000088.1 GCA_021774015.1 Gammaproteobacteria bacterium | reverse complement strand
CACACCCAGAAAATGTCTTGACTACAGGACCCCGAGGGAGCTATTTTTAAAGCTCTTTAAAGAGGAGTGTCGCACTTCACTATAGAATTCGCCATAGATGGATTTCGTAACTTGCTAAAAAACAAAGAAAAATTTCCCAACTATGCTGGGTTGGCACGGATATACACATCAAATCGGCTGCTCTTACCCGAAAATACCAAACTCGGCTCTGCGCCATCAATCGCAGGCGCATGCTGCGAGCGTTTCACAACGACCCGGCGCTTAGCTTTCATCAACGCGGTTTCTAGCAAAGTAACAGCATCCATATCATCACCCACCACATCGCGCAAGAAACGCATTTCTTTTTTAACTAACGCCGTTTTTTTGGATTCTGGAAACATAGGGTCAATATAAATAACATCAGGATACGACCCTTCGCTTAATGACTGCATATAATCTAATGCATCAACCCGCTTCATTTTTAAATCTAACCGCGCAAGCTCTTCCACCTCACGCGCACGCTGCAAACCATCTTCCAATAGCGCTGCAACAATAGGGCTACGCTCAAGCATTAATACACAACAACCTAAATTCGCTAATACAAAAGCATCGCGACCCAAACCTGCAGTCACATCTAATACAGAGGGGTTTTTCATCTTATTTAGCCCAACCGCTTTTGCAATTAACTGGCCCTTACCACCCCCATATTTAATTCGATGACCCATAGCACCTTCAACAAAATCAATATAAATAGGGTTAGGAGCCTGTGGTTCATTTTTACGTAACTCGAGTTGCTCTGGCGTGCACACTAACAAATAGGAATACTCATAAGAATCTAGCGATGCCACAGGTACACCCAACTGCTGTGATAACAAGTCCGCTTGTGGTAACAATGAAGGGTCGCTAGCTGCAATCGCAAGCTTAATCATGCGCCAACCTGTTCTCAATAACATCTAAAAAATCACCGGCAATATTAAGCCCAAACTCTTTATCAAGCTCACGAATGCAGGTAGGGCTGGTCACATTAATCTCCGTTAAATAATCGCCGATAACATCCAACCCCACAAATAACAAATCTTTTTTACGCAGCGTCGGGCCTACCTGATCACAAATCCAACGGTCACGATCTGTTAATTCCTGACCTCGACCATAACCACCCGATGCTAAATTGCCACGAAACTCACCTTCCTTGGGAATGCGCGCTAAAGCATAGGGCACCGGCTCACCGTTAACCATTAAAATTCGTTTATCACCCTCATTTATCTCTGGGATAAACCGCTGCGCCATCGCTAAATTTTTTCCGTAATCTGTTAAAGTCTCAACGATCACCGATAAATTTAAATCATCTGCGCACGTGCGAAAAATGGAAGCGCCACCCATGCCATGCAACGGCTTGATGACCGCATCTCCCTCTGCTTGTACAAATTCTTTTAGCAAATCCATGTCTGAACTAATTAATGTTGTCGGCGTGCTCTGTGGGAACCTAGCCGTGAAAAACTTCTCATTAGCATCACGTAAGCTTTGCGGCTTGTTAAGTACTAATAAACCTTGCGCTTCAGCCTGCTCTAACAAATACGTTAAATAAATATACTCTGTATTAAAAGGCGGGTCTTTGCGCATCAACACAGCATCAAGATCATTCAATGGTTGCTCAATCGGATCCTCCAATTGATACCAACCAGCGGAATTATCTTCTACAGTAACACGGCACATGCGCGCCCAAGTAATCCCACCTTGCAGCCAAATGGATTGCGGTTCAATACAATAATTTTCCCAACCGCGCTGCTGTGCCTCCAACAGCATTGCAAAGCTTGTGTCTTTTTCTATCTTGATATTGGCGATTGAATCCATCACCACACCTAGCTTAATCATGATTAGTCTCGCTCAAAAACATTCAATTCACGCGCTGCAGCCAATATAGCTAAACGTGCAACCACCCCATACAAATAAAATCGACCATAGCCTTCATCTTTAGATGCGCAGGGAATATTACAGGGTTTTGCAAAAGGTAACGGTTGAAAGTTCATGCCAGGCGCATTTAAGTTTTCATCCGGACCTCGATTTTCGTGTACACGATAAAAACCACCCACAACATGACGACCCAACAAGTAAACCACCGGCTCAGCAATAGCATTATCCTTAACCGCCTCAAATGTGTATACACCTTCTTGCACAATCGCCTTCGTAACAGGTACCCCACCTTTTAGCATAGACATTTTCGTGCGTTGCTTGCGATTTAAATTTCTCAGTTCATCCGCATCACGAATCATCATCACCGCCATACCATAAGTACCTTGATCTGCTTTAACCACTAAAAAGGGTTTTTGTTTGACATGATATTCATCAAATTTTTTCTGGGTACGCCTTAACAATCCTTCAGCACGTTTTGCCAAGCACTCTTCGCCTTCTTTTTTCATAAAATCCACTTCTGGGCATTGTTCAAACCAAGGGTTGATCGTCCAGGGATCAATAGAAAAACGTTCAGCAAATTCCTCCGCCACTTTCTCATAATAGCGGAAATGCTCCGACTTCAAACGCGTGCTCCAACCTAACTGCATTGGCGGCAGAATGCGCTGCTCTACATTATGCAAGATATCAGGCACACCAGACGACATATCGTTATTTAATACAACTGCGCAGGGGAAAAAATCACCCACCCCAACTCGGGCATCTTTACGGACCAATTTTTCCAACGTTAGCTGACGACCCGATGGCAACTCAACTATATGGCCATCCTTTATTTCATCACCCATAAAACCAATACACACCTCATAACCTGCCAATGTTAAAATTTCTTGCAGAACAGCAACACTCTCAAAGTACAATAAATTGCGCGTGTGTGATTCAGGGATTAACAAAATACGTTTCGCTTCAGAAAATATTTCTTGCAAGTTGGCTTGCATCGCTTGTGCATACAATGACATATATTCTGGGTTTAGATTATTAAAACCAGCTGGGAATAGATTAGTGTCAACCGGCGCCAGCTTGTAACCTGAGTTACGCAAGTCGACCGACCCATAAAAAGGCGGCCGAGTTTTCAACCATTGCTCACGAAACCAAGCTTCAATATCTACC
>JAJFJO010000087.1 GCA_021774015.1 Gammaproteobacteria bacterium | reverse complement strand
CAGAATCCTTAACACTGCGTATGATGTCATCATTAGGTCGTATTGATCAGCACCGTATTCGTACGGGGCAATTAACGGATGACGACTGGCCGCGTGTAACGTCAGCAGTAAGCATGCTATCAGAAGCTAATATGTATATCGATGACACGCCGGCATTGGGGCCGAGTGAGATGCGTTCTCGTGCACGGAGAATAGCGCGTGAGCATAATGGTATTGGCTTGATCGTGATTGATTATTTGCAGTTGATGCAGTTACCAAACAGTAAAGAAAACCGTTCAGTAGAGATTTCTGAAATTTCTCGATCGTTAAAAGCGCTCGCAAAAGAGCTTAATGTTCCTGTGATTGCGTTGTCGCAGTTGAATCGTAGTTTGGAGCATCGTACGGATCGTCGGCCCGTGATGTCGGATTTGCGTGAGTCGGGGTCGATTGAGCAAGATGCGGATGTGATTGCTTTTATCTATCGTGATGAAGTCTATAACGATGATACTCCAGATAAAGGCATCGCTGAAATTATTATTCGTAAACAGCGTAATGGTCCTATTGGCGATTTCCGTTTGACGTTTTTAGGTCAATTTACACGTTTTGAAAATCATATAGCACAAAATGTCACGAATGGAGTGTTTGCATGATCGATCGCGTTACAGCGCACATTGATTTACAGGCATTAGAGCACAATTTTTCAGTTGCAAAAAAACAGGCAGGTGCAAGGCATATCATGGCGATGGTTAAAGCCAATGCGTATGGACATGGCGCTGTTCAAGTTGCACAAACACTCACTAAAGCAGATGCGTTTGGTGTTGCTTGCTTGTCTGAGGCGCTGCAGCTACGGGAGGCGGGCATTACACAAAAAATAGTGGTGATGTCGGGTGTTATGCATCCTGGTGAGCTACCTATTTTTGTCGATAATACTATTGATATTGTTGTTCATAATCTTGAGCAAATTGCTATGCTTGCTGAGTTAAAACAGCCACATGTTGTATCTGTTTGGTTGAAGGTTGATACAGGTATGCATCGTCTTGGCATATTACCGGAGGATTTTCACACAGCTTATACAGCACTCGCTCAGCTTGAGTGCGTTAAACAGCCCATTACTGTGATGACACACTTGGCAGATGCTGATAACGTCGATACTCAATTTACACAACAGCAGTTGCAGGCCTTCAAAGAGTTAACACACAATATGAGCTCGTCTAAAAGTATAGGAAATTCTGCTGCACTATTGTCCTATCAAAATAGCTTGGAGCAGTGGGTGCGCCCGGGAATCATGTTATATGGTGCTTCGCCATTTGCACATAAATCTGCAGAAGAGTGTGATCTGCTTCCCGTAATGACGCTTTCATCTCGCGTTATAGATGTTAAGCACTGTCGGCGCGGTGAAAAAGTGGGTTATGGCTGCACATGGCAATGTCCTGAGGATGTCCGACTTGCTGTCGTGTCGATTGGTTATGGTGATGGCTATCCACGTCATGCACCTATTAGCAGTAAAGTATTAGTTAAAGATAAAGCGTGTGACATAGTCGGGCGCGTATCGATGGATATGATTACCGTTAAGCTCGACAACGATATGCAGGTCACGGCCGGTGATGAGGTTGTTTTGTGGGGTCGCGGTTTGCCCGTTGAATTGCTTGCTGCTCAAGCTGGCACGATTTCCTATGAGCTGTTAAGTCAGCTGACATCTCGGGTAAAATTTTGTTGCCAATAAAAACCTTTTTTTAGAGCGCATAGTGAGAACATTGTGGTCTCATAAATATTTACGCACCCAAAAATGACGCAAGAGGCTGATTGCCTTATAATCCTCAAACTTACTTAGAGGGAAGGAGGCTTTATGCCTGACAAAAACACGATGCATCCGGGTCGTATCCGCTGGAAATGTCGCCGTGGCATGCTAGAGCTCGATATGATGTTGTTACCGTTTTTTGACCAACATTATTCGGAGCTGAATGAAGCTCAACAAAAAACTTTCGATGATCTGCTCGATGAGAAAGATCCCGTGCTATATTTATGGTTGTTGGGGCATGATCAGCCTGAAGATGCTGAGTTAGCAGCGATAGTGACGCTCATTATTGAGTGCCATCAGGACGGATGAGTGAGTGGGGGTGATGGAGTATGAATAAGCGCATAACATTATCAATTCGACTGATTATAATGACTGTGCTGATGAGCTTATCAGTATGGGCCGTATCAGAAGTTAAGCCAAATAATCAAAAGCAGACTCAAACTCAAGCTTCTAAAAAATCTCCTGAAAAGTCACCAGAAAAAATAGTGCATTCTTATGCTGATGCTGTGAAACTAGCAGCACCAGCCGTTGTTAATGTGTATATCAAACGTATTGTGAGTCCAGACAGTCAGTTTTTTCAAGAAAAATATCGCCACTCACCGGGTAATCGCCGTTACCGTTTGGGTTCGGGTGTTATCATGAACAAGCAGGGTTATATTTTAACGAACCATCATCTAATTCAGACAAGTAAGCAGGTATTGGTTGCTTTAGATGACGGACGTCGAGCGCGTGCTAAAGTTATTGGTAGCGACCCACAAACAGATTTGGCTGTGCTGAAAATAACGTTGGATAACTTACAACCTATAACCCTAGGTGATTCTAGTATCGTGGAGGTGGGTGATGTGGTTTTGGCGATTGGTAATCCATTTGGTTTGGGGCAAACTGTAACACAAGGAATTGTGAGTGCTATTGGGCGAAGTATGATTGGAGTGAATGAGCTTGAAAATTATATTCAAACAGACGCAGCTATTAATCCAGGTAATTCAGGTGGGGCATTAATTACAACGAAAGGAAAATTAATCGGAATCAATACAGCGATTTATAGTCGCTCGGGTGGTAATCAAGGAATAGGATTTGCGATACCGGTTAATGTTGCGCTAAATATAATGAAACAAATTATTCAAACAGGAAAGGTACGACGTGGTTGGTTGGGAATATCAGTCCGAATGCTCAGCCCAGCATATGCACAGTCGATACGTAGTAAGCGCACTACAGGAGTTATTATTGCAGAAGTTTTTAAAAATTCACCGGCGGAAAAAGCAGGCTTGCAAAAAAACGATATTATATTGAGTGTTAACCGACAGCGTGTTCGTCAGCCACGCGGCTTAAGTAGCATTATTGCTCATTTAGAGCCTGGGGTTACGATGCGGATGCAAATCATCCGAAAAAATACAATCAAAACAATTAGTATTAAAATCAGTAACAGGCCTGTTGTGCCGAGAGGAGAAAAACGTAGTGGTCAAAGAGGTGGTGATCGTCATAGTGGCCCGCAGACAAAAAAACCAAATTTTCAGCGTGGTCATCCGGATAAGTTTTATATGCCGGGGCGGTAAATGAAGCAATGCATGGAACCGTACACGTGAGTAAACATTACAAAAAACAATGCACGCGAGTAAGCGCTATAGGAAATGCACTTTTAGAACTAGGTGCGATTCTTATTCGGAACCGCGCACGAGAGTAAGCGATTTAGAAAGCTATGTTTACTATAGGCAAGTTTTTCACAGTGCATAG
>JAJFJO010000086.1 GCA_021774015.1 Gammaproteobacteria bacterium | reverse complement strand
TCATAGACAGAAATAACTAAGCCACCCGGTGGTCTGGCAGCCACCTCTAAAAATATGATTTCGTCGCTTGAAGAGTGGAAAATTTCCATATGAGTAACACCATTAATAAGGCCTAGTGCATGTAAAGATTGTTCCACCATATTCCTTAGGCGAGGTATGATAGGGTTACCATCTTGCAGAACAATAGAGCCCATTACATGTCCCTTGTTGTAATCCATGCAGGGCCTATTGTATTTTGAATAAAAGGTTGTGATTATTTCGCCATCAGAAATTATGCTGTCGCAGTGATATATATCGCCAGCAATATATTCTTCAACCTCAAATTCAACGGGTTCATTTTGAAACATGTTTATGAATTTTGTGAACTCATCATAGGTTTGAATGTAGGCAGTTCCAACACTGCCAGCGCCACTGGTCGGCTTGATCATAAACGCTGAGGCGATGTGTGAGGTGATATCTTTGTAAGTTTTCTCTGGGTTTTTTAGCGCTTCTTGATAATTGAGATGCATAAATATCGGCGTCCGTATTTTATTTTCTTCTAATACGGTTTTCATTAATAGCTTATCCCTATAGAGTAGGCAGGCTGCGTAGCTAGCACCGGGTATTTGATAACGATCCCGCAATCGACCGGCGACTAACATGTTGAACTCATCAGTGCAAATAATGTGGCATCGCTCAGCATGGTTGTCAATAGCGCTTAATTCTTTCGCTACAATATCTTCGAGTGTTTTGTAATCCAATGGTAGGAGTACAGTTCTTGTGCTGGGCTGATCCTCTAGAATATAAATTTTAGTGAAATATTTTTTTTGTTTTTCTGGAAGCTGTTGATAAAAACGTTTTTCTAAGACAGCAACAAAACGATATTCATTTTTATGGTAATAGGGTTCGAAATTAAAAAAATGATGGCCACGTTGGTTGAGGAAAATGAGAGTTTTCTTGGGTGATTTGTTTATTTCGATGAGGGAGAAATCGCACAATGTTTCGAAGTCAGACATCAACTCTTGATAATTAGAGCTTGAGACTGAGATGGAAGCAATATCATCATACAGTGATTTTGGATTTTTGAGCACATCACCTATAGACACGTGGGTCTTCATTTCATGATCACACTGTAGGTTGGGTTTAAAGAGGTTTTTTACAATGCCTGCTTTTGGTGGAAACGAAGCCCAAAATTGATATTTCCCTAACTGTGTTTTCACAGGAAGAGGCGTACCTACCTCAATGAAAAAATCGTGCATAGCAAAGTTAATGCCAAATGTATTGGTATAGCATGGGATGGCATGTGCTCCAGGAGGTCGCGGTCCAGTTTCTAATAGTATCAGTTCATCGTTTGGCGTAATGAAAATTTCAGTGTGGTTTGATCCATTTATTATGCCTAATGCATTGAGAAATTGCCGGGTAAATTCAGCTAGTCTTTTGTGGGTTGTGGAGTCTTCTAATAATGGGATGGAGCTGCAGGGTTTGCCATGAATGAAATCTAAATTGGGGTGCAAGTATTTAGAGCTGGCTTGAAATAGAATGTGTGAATCATGCATCAAGCTATCGCAGTGAAATAACTCGCCTTCGATAAATTCTTCAGCTTCATACATACTGGCGAACACATTGGACTGAGCCCACTCGGTGAGCTGCTGAATATCTGATATTTTGGTTATGCCAATGCTGGATACGCCTTGGGTAGGTTTTAAGATAAAGGGTAATCCTAGTGTGCTTGCAAATATGTTGAAAAATTTTTCAGGATTATTTTTGACTGTATTAGGGTGAGTTTCTAAAAAGCTTGGCACGCGAATTCCAGCTTCACGTGCTATTTCTTTCATGAGTGCTTTATCTAAGAAACGTGCAAGATCTTTCGGCTTATTTCCCTCGATACCGAAATGTTCACGAAGTTCACTAGCTAATAAAATATTTTCAGGATCAATACAAATAATTCGTGCGTCTGAAACAGTGTCGATGTTTTTAAGTTCATTTTGAATAATGCGTTTTGTCTGTTCAAAATCTAGTGTCCTTCGCCCATCGGTTACCTTAGATGTTAGATCAACAGCATAGGTATTGGCAAAATTCCGTTTGAGGTTTTGAGGCAGCTTGTCATGATTATGATGGCTCATGATCGCAATAAATTTACAATCACCTACATGTGAGCGCAAGAGGTCATAGTCATAGTAACCCAGATGTTTGACTGCATTGATGACGATCAGTAGTTTCATCTTAATAAGTATAGCAGAGTGTTGGTGTGAGGTAGTAACCGTGGATTAGGTGGTGTAGCCTGGTTTACACCCGCTAGGTGTGGTTGATAGCAGCGAGCAGTGCAGTGTCGTTGTTGCTTGCGTTTTCTAGGATTATCAATTGGATGGCAAGGATCTAGCTATTCACTTCAATCTCTTTCTTAAGCCGTTCTTTATTTTTAGCGTGTTCTTGCTCCATTTGTTTGTGTAGCTTGCGCCGGAGCTTCGCTTCTTCATAGCGTCTTTTTTCACGTGGTGTTTCAGGTTCTAAAGGTGGGACTTGTATAGGCTTATGGTTGTCGTCCATTGCGACCATTGTAAAGTAGCATGTATTTGTGTGGCGCACTTTCTGGGTCTCAAGGTTCTCTGTGACGACTTTAATGCCAACCTCCATAGAGGAGCGGCCGACATAATTGACGCTCGCATAGCAGGTTACCAGTTCACCCACATGGATGGGTTCTTTGAATAAGACGCGCTCAACAGCTAGGGTAACGCAATAGCAACTGGAATAACGAGAGGCACAGGCATAAGCAACTCGGTCGAGTAATGATAATAAATGTCCGCCGTGAATATTGCCTGCGAAGTTGGCTTTTTCAGGGGTCATCACTTCGGTCATGATTAGAGATTTGCGGTTTGTATGGTCATCCATGGGCAGAGTCCTTAGTCTAATTGTAGTTGGCTTATATAACTTTCTGCTTTTTCTGAAGGTAATTTAAATTTAACAGAAAGCCAAATGACAAAAGCGCAAAACACAGCAATTAAAGCGAAGTCCCAGCCATAAGTGAGTATGTTTTTTCCACCACCAAAATTACCAAAATAAGAAATAACAGCAATACCGATTAAATACACCCACATCCAAGTAGATGCCGCCCAATTCAGTGAATCGCCATTTTTGCCGTGATTGTGTTTCTCATAAACTAAAATAAAAATAAGGCTTAAAGAAACCGTTACAACCAACATGGAAATAATATGCCAACCACTCCAATAAACAATCAATGTGCAAATATAAAATGAAATGTAAGACCATGTTGTTGGGAAGGGTAATTTAAACGGTCGTTTTTGTTCCGGACACTGTTTGCGTAATGAAATGAGACAAATTGGTGCGACGGCATAAGTAACTGCCATTAAAGACGTGAGGAATGTAATCATACGTTCCCAGCCAGGTAGTGGTGCAAACAACATCATGCCAAAAATAAAGTTAGTAATAATCGCAATAGTTGGGTTGCCTTGCGGTGTGACATGTTGGAAAAATTTAGGTAAATAGCCATTTTTGCTGGTCGCATATAAAGAACGGCTTGCACTATTAGCATACATAAGACCTGCTGCTAAAGGCCCGGTAAGCGCGCCGATATAGATGATGGGTAGTAACCAGCTTGAGTGTTCCTGGGTGGCAATGTTAGAAAATGGGCTAACGATTTGACCGAAGTGCAAATGATTCCAGCCAGCAATAAGGTTCTTTGGCTCTAATGCGGATAGGAAGGACATTTGTAAGAATAAATAAATGATGAGGCATAGAACAACGGATCCAATGATGGCGAGTGGCAGACTCTTTTTCGGATTCTTTGCTTCGCCAGCCATTTCGCAGGCTTGTTTAAATCCGTTAAATGCAAAAATAATGCCGCCTGTTGCAATAGCGGCAACGATACCGTGGGTGCCTAGTGGGGCAAAACTAGAATGGACGGGGTGTATGACAGAAGAAACAT
>JAJFJO010000085.1 GCA_021774015.1 Gammaproteobacteria bacterium | reverse complement strand
GAATGAATATAAACCAGACAGAACCTTGCTGCATTGGGCTTGTGTTGCTGGGTTACTTGAATTTGTCATAGCGATAGTTCGAGTTAAAACTTTAGATTTGGAGGAGAAAGAGGAAAGCATTAATCCACTAAATGCCATTGGACAATATCCACTACATGAAGCGATTATTTATGGTCAAACTGTGATAGCAGAATTTCTTATTGATAACGGTGCTCATATTATTTATCCGGAGCAAATGGCTGCTTTGCCTCAGCCTCAGCTAAAAAAGGGAAAAAAGGCTAAAACATGCCATGATTCTTATGCCGCTGCAGTAGCTTCAGGTACAGGTTGTGATTATGAGGCTGAAAAGCCAGATTGGGAAAAATATTATATGTATAACCCAATAGAGTTGATGTGTTTATTTGGTAATGAGCAGTTGATTAATAAGTTACGGTCAAAACGAGATACGAAAGAAGTTTTTGATACAGTTTATTTTGCTAATAAAGGTACGGAACGCTCCTTACCGCACCTTGCTGTTTCGAATAATAATGTTAAGCTCTGTTTAAAAATGATAAAGGATCAAAGCGATGTTGCTACTTTAGTTCTAAATCATGTTGGACAAACTATATACCACTCAAGGTGTTTTGCTATAGATTCTGTTTTTTTGAAAAGATATAAGTTTTATTCTAAAATTAATCTTTTTGGTTTTCCAGCCCCAGATGGAATGAAGGATTGTTGGGAATTGGAAGAACTTAATTTGGATCTTGAAAATTTAAAAGATTTATTTGGCTTTTCAGTTATAAGTTACATGGATGATGTTAGGCAAGATGATCAGTCTCAATTTTCAGGAACTATAATTGATCTACTTCATTCACGAGATCGTTTAGGATATGTTTTTTTTCAAAAATCGTCAAAAATTTTACTAGACAAAAGAAGAACTCCAGTAAAACATAAGGAAAGAGAATTTTTATTGGCAGCTGAATTAGGTTTTACAGAAATTGTGAAAAAATTAAGCGCAGATTCTGAGGTTTCAATTAGTTGCACTAACGAATATGGCCAAAATGCTTTACATTTAGCAGCAGCAAATGATCGTATTAATATTTTGGAAGTTTTGGTTGGAAAAAATAAAGGTGTACAACTTCTGGAGCAAGTAGATAATGCAAATGATACTCCAATTCATACGGCTGTTTTTTTTGGAAGTACGTTATTTATTAAAGCTATTGACAAAATACTAATTAAACAAAGTGAGCTTGATTTACTTATCGTAAAATTATCATTATCGTTCAAAAAATTTGCAAATGAGATTTTTCTGTCTGGAAATTCTAGTAAATCTTTGATGAATATTGCCGCTCGTGGAGGTCATATAAAAGCATTAGTTGCTTTATATAGAATTGTATGCTTAGAGGTGTATAGTGATATTAGTGAATTTCGTGATGAAATTGGAAGGTCTCCCTTAAGCAGTGCTTTACTACAATTTGTTTCTTCAGAGAAAGAATACAAAAAAACTGGCGAGGAGCTAGTGTTATATTTACTTGGAGATGTAAAAACGCAAAAATTGTTGAGTATGAAATTTCAGATTTTTCCAATAACATCATGTGAAGTTGCCCCTGATATGTATAATCGCACAGCACTGCATGTTGCTGTAGCTAAGGGGCAGGATCTAATTGTTGAGAACATCATAAGAAAGGCAAAAGAAAACAATGAATTTCTGGAAATTTTTGATTTACTTACAACGGAGGGAGAGACAGCTCTGTCACTTGCGAGAAAAAATTTACCTGTACCTAGAGATAGCCAAGCTTCTGATTCTGGCGATGAAGATGAAGTTTCTCCCGCTCAAAGGTGTTATGATCTGCTTCTTAAACAAGAAAAAATTATAAGGTGGCAGAACCCTCCGGGTATGTTTCAACTAGCTTTCGCGGATGATAGTAAAACCAAAGAGTGGTTTACATTTATAGCATTTGTACTGACTAACCCTGCAGTTATGATATTGTCCATCATGCAAATTGTATATCCACCAGAAAAACCTACCTCTTACGGCCCCTCATTAATTAACAATTCTACATTGCTAGGTAATAACACATTAACAAATAACACATCAGTACCAAATGCACCACCATCAACTCATAGTGCGGATACCACAAACTCTAATATAGTGTTGTCAAGATTTATTGTTGCTGCTGTAATAGTAGCTATCTCAACATTTGCACTATTTGCTTATTTAAGACATGGTGCAAAAAAAACTCATAAAAGTGCAAAAGAAAAACTAGCTGCAGTGATTAGTGTTAATGATATTGTGCCAGAATATAGCAAAAGCGCTGTGGAAGGTGTGCTTTCAAGAGCGGATGTTGCAAGAAACAGTGATATTATTTCAGGTGTAGCATTTTTTTTATCACTCATAGTAGCTGTTTTATTTGCTATAACTTTCGGATTGCCTGGTGATGAAAATAAAATTCTAAAAAATATATTTTTTGGCACCGCTGCTATAGTAGCGTCCTTTGCTGCATTATGCTTTCAAGTTATTGGTGTCAGGGCTACAGGTAGTAAATTTATGTCTGAGTGGGTTGAAGCTTTTTGTGATAGATATTCAAAAGAAGATGCATGGCTTGATTTGATAGATAAGCAAGATAGAAGAAAGAATCATGTGATTTCTGGTACTGTTTGCAGGTTTTTTGATAAAATAACTCATGGTTGTATTTCTACAAGCAATCGCGGATGTACATTCCCGGAGTTTAACCGCTCCGAAGCATCAGCCAGCTCAGAAGCGTCAACTCTCACCCCTCCTTCCCCCTTGTAACAATGAGGCTGTGTTAAAAGTTAAGTGCCACACGAACTACACTCTGTCATTTATGGCCCCAAAAACTTGGCTAATTGACGGTACTAATGTAAAATATCCGGATATATTACATTAGTACCGTCAATTAACCGGATTTTAATGATGCTAAAGAGAGTATTAAACGTAGATAACCTTTTGAAAAAAAAGTCTTTTTTCTTATTTGGTCCGCGCACAACGGGAAAGTCCACACTAATTGGGCTGCAGCTGGCTAATGGAACACCCATTATTGACTTGTTGGATAGCGAAATCTATTTGCGGTTGAGTGCTAAGCCGTATGAATTGAAGTCGCTAATTGTGCAACACCCAAATCATAGTGTAGTTGTTATTGATGAAATACAGAGAGTTCCTGAGCTCTTGAATGAAGTACATCGTATGATTGAACAAGATAAGATACGTTTTTTATTGACAGGTAGCAGTGCTAGAAAGTTGAAAAAAGGATATGTGAATTTGCTGGCTGGTAGAGCTTGGACAGCAGAGTTATTTCCTTTAACGAGTTTTGAAATTCCACATTTTAATTTGAGTCGATATTTGCGTTATGGTGGATTGCCGGCGGTGTATTTAAGTGATGAGCCGGATGAAGAGCTTAGCGCCTATGTGAATACTTATTTAAAGGAAGAAATTCAAGCTGAAGCACTGGTGCGTAAAATCCCAGCTTTTTCACGTTTCCTACAAACATCAGCACTAACTAGTGGCCATATGTTGAATTTTAGCGAAGTTGCTAGTGATGCAGGAATTCCTGTCACTACGGTAAGAGAATATTATCAAATTTTAGAAGATACCTTCCTGGGGTTTTTATTGCCATCGTGGGTTAAATCCGTTAAAAGGAAGGCTATTAGTACAGCAAAATTTTATTATTTTGATATAGGTGTTAAGAATACCTTAGCAAGAATACAGGCTATTGAGCCAAAGTCAGATTTATATGGGCAAGCCTTTGAACATTTTATCGCGATGGAATTGCGTGCTTATTTAAGCTATCGACGTAAGAGAATAGAAATGAGCTATTGGCGATCTAAGCATGGTCATGAGGTTGATTTTATTTTGGGGGATGAGATTGCAATAGAGGTCAAGAGTACGAACAAAACGAGCGACAAACATTTCAAAGGTCTGAAAATTTTAGCAGAAGAGGATATCTGTAAGCGTTATATCCTTATATCACACGATAAAATCAATCGAAAAGATGACCAATTTGAAGCTTTGTACTGGGGAAAATTTTTATCGTTACTATGGGGTGATAAAATTGTGTAGATGGCACATCTATAGACACTTGTACCTCAGCGAGCCATCGCCTATCATAAGCCTCTTTGATGATCACTAAAAGGGTGGGTACGTGGACCAGGTAGACCTCAAGCAAGCTGCAGATGTTGAAGTTGATGAGAACGAGCAGATTGCTCAACGCAAGCAAAAATTAACTGAGTTGCGTGCTAAAGGCAATGCCTATCCTAATGATTTTAAACGTGATAATTTGGCTGCAGCGTTGCATGAGGCGTATGATCAACATTCCCATGACCAGCTCGATGAGCAGACTCTTCCTGTAAAAATTGCTGGTCGTATGATGACGCGTCGAGTGATGGGTAAAGCGAGCTTTGCACATGTGCAAGATATGAGTGGTAAGATCCAGGCGTATATTGCGCGAGATAGCTTGCCTGAAGGTGTCTATCAAGAATTCAAGACCTGGGATTTGGGCGACATCATAGGCATTGAAGGGACAGTGTTTAAATCTAAAACGGGTGAAC
>JAJFJO010000084.1 GCA_021774015.1 Gammaproteobacteria bacterium | reverse complement strand
CAAGAGTTGCTAATGCTTCACCTTCGATGTCTTCAGCAATAATCAATAATGGACGGCTTGCTTTCGCAACATTTTCCAAGATAGGTAACATCTCACGAATGTTAGAAATCTTTTTATCAACCACTAATACGAAAGGACTTTCAAGTTCAGCACTCATGCTTTGTTGATTGTTAATGAAGTAAGGTGATAAATAACCACGATCAAACTGCATACCTTCAACGACGTCTAATTCGTTTTCAAGGCCAGAACCTTCTTCAACAGTGATCACGCCTTCTTTACCCACTTTTTCCATTGCTTCAGCAATGATTTGGCCAACAGCTTCATCACTATTTGCAGAAATCGTTCCTACTTGTGAAATCGCTTTATTATCTTCACATGGCTTAGAAATTTTCTTCAATTGCTCAACAGCAACAACAACCGCTTTATCGATACCACGTTTAAGATCCATTGGGTTCATACCCGCAGCAACTGCACGAATACCTTCGCTTAATACCGCTTCTGCTAATACAGTTGCAGTGGTTGTTCCATCACCCGCTAGGTCAGAAGTTTTAGAAGCAACCTCTTTAACCATTTGCGCGCCCATGTTTTCAAACTTATCGTTCAATTCAACTTCGTTTGCCACACTAACACCATCTTTAGTGATAGTAGGAGCACCGAAAGATTTATCAAGAACTACATTACGGCCTTTAGGACCTAAGGTTACTTTCACCGCACTCGCTAATTTATTCACACCGTTAGACAGTGCGTGTAGTGCTTCAGAACCCATACGAAAATCTTTAGCAGACATAGTTGTCACCCCTTAATTAATTATCCTTCAATAATACCCATGATGTCGTCTTCACGCATCACAACAAATTCATTACCATTCATTTTTACTTCAGTACCTGAGTACTTGCCAAATAAAACGGTTTCACCACTTTTCACAGCTAACGGAATGACGTTGCCGTTATCCAGCATTTTACCTGGACCAATAGCGACCACTTCGCCACGAATAGGTTTTTCAGTTGCAGAATCTGGAATCACAATGCCACCCGCTGAGGTGCGCTCTTCTTCCAAACGTTTGATCACTACACGATCATGCAATGGTTTAATGTTCATAAGCCAAATCTCTCTTTAGTAGTTAAGCCAAAAGCTTGTTACTTCCTCACCGATATTCGGCAAGCCCTAATAGTTAGCACTCTCATCAACCGAGTGCTAACGATAGCCATAATATGGGTAGAGCTGTCAAAAAATCAAGGGGTGTTTTCGTTTTTTTGTCTCTCATCGTCAACTGTGTCTTCTAGGGCTACAGCCTAATCCTATCTCTCATCTCGCGAATGCAGGCTTTCTTCGCGAGCTGGTGAGCGTTAGAAACGCCTTATATCCGGGAACCAATCAGCAAATAAAACCCATCCCATTGATTATTGGCAATATTTTCATAAAAATCACCCCCATACGGTCATAATGGCTATAATGTACATATCGGAAAAATGAGGTAAGCATCATGAACCAGCACAGCAAGTCAGATACTATTATCAAAGGCGCTGTTTCCACCGCACTAACCACTTTTGGAGCAGCCGTTATTGCCCTGGCTATTTCTTCCCCATCCTTAGCATCAACAAACCAGCAAAATAATGTTGCGGCAAAGAATACGATCGTGTTAGCAGCAGCACAAAAGCGCGGTGGTAGATCTTACCGTGGACGGTCCTATCGCGGACGGTCTTATCGCGGGCGGTCATATCGATATAACAAACGATACACTCATCGACGCTATCGCAGCCCACGTCGATATTATCATAGGAGCAATTATCGTTATCGCTATTATCGCCCCTATTCTTACTACCGCTACCGCCCTTACTACCGCTACCGTTATCGTTATTCCAGACCTTATTATCGCCCCTATTATTATCGTGGCTTTTACGCGCGCTTTAATTGGGGTTACCCTCGCTACTATGGCTACCCATACTACCGCTCCTCCTACTATCGCGGAGCGCGATACTATAGATGCTATTACGATCGGTATTATGGTCGCGTTTGCGGGTGGTGGTATCGGAGATAAAATACTGCGCCAGAATACCTCTTACATTAAGCTCAGCAAGGTATTACAATACTAAACCTAGAAAATGCAGCTGAACTGCGTTTTCTGGGTTATACCATCACTCACACAGCTTAAATAAGAGGTTATCATGGCAGACTCCTTCAAAACTAAACGCGAACTCGACGTTAACGGACAAAATTTTCATTACTACAGCCTACCCGCAGCGGAAGAAGCGGGTTTAAACAACGTTAGTCAGCTCCCCTTTTCTTTAAAAATCTTACTAGAAAATCAGCTTCGCCATGAAGACAACAACACGGTAACTAAAGAAGATATCGAGGCATTCCCACAGTGGTTAGACAATAAACGTTCTTCACGTGAAATTGCGTATCGTCCTGCCCGCGTGCTTATGCAAGACTTTACCGGTGTGCCTGCCGTTGTTGATCTTGCTGCAATGCGTGATGCGATGACCCAGCTAAAAGGTGACCCTAATAAAATTAATCCACTGTGCCCCGTCGATTTAGTTATCGATCATTCGGTGCAAGTCGATAAGTTTGGTGATGATGCTGCTTTTAATGAAAATGTGAGCATTGAAATGCATCGCAACCTTGAGCGTTATACGTTTCTGAAATGGGGGCAAGGCACATTTGATAATTTTAGCGCAGTGCCACCAGGCACCGGCATTTGCCACCAAGTCAATCTAGAATATATTGGCCGCAGTGTTTGGTCGAACACCATTAATGGTGAAACCTATGCCTACCCTGACACACTTGTCGGGACTGACAGCCACACTACGATGATTAATGGACTCGGCGTTTTAGGCTGGGGGGTTGGCGGCATCGAAGCTGAAGCGGCTTTATTAGGCCAGCCAGTTTCCATGCTGATACCTGAGGTCATTGGTTTTCGTTTAAAAGGCACGTTACGTGAAGGCGTAACCGCAACCGATTTAGTATTAACTGTCGTACAAAAATTACGTGAAAAAGGCGTGGTTGGAAAGTTTGT
>JAJFJO010000083.1 GCA_021774015.1 Gammaproteobacteria bacterium | reverse complement strand
GTCACCACCCATTCTTCCAGCCATCTTCATTCCTTTCATTACCTTTGATGGTGTAGAACCAGCACCTAAAGAACCTGGGGCTCTTAACCTATTATGCTGACCGTGAGTTGCATCTCCAACACCTCTAAATCCATGTCTTTTTACAACTCCCTGAAAACCTTTACCTTTTGAAGTTCCTACAACATCTACCCAATCTCCTTCTTCAAACATTTCTACAGTAATTGTATCTCCCAAGTTTTTATCTTCTTCAAAATCTTGAAATTCAACTACTTTTCTTTTAGGTGATGTCTTCGCTTTTTTAAAGTGTCCTTGTAATGCCTTTGGAGTATTTTTTTCTCTCTTATCTCCAAAAGATAACTGAACTGCTTCATAGCCATCGGTATCTACCTTTTTTACTTGTGTAACAACACAAGGACCAGCTTCTATCACTGTGAATGGTATATTCTTACCCTCGGCACTGTAGACACTAGTCATACCTATTTTTTTACCTATCAATCCTGGCATTTTGTTACTTATTTAATTATTAAACTTTAATTTGTACATCTACACCACTTGGCAACTCTAATTTCATTAAAGCATCAACAGTCTTAGAAGAAGAACCATAAATATCAATTAGTCTTTTATAAGCACACAATTGAAATTGCTCTCTTGCTTTTTTGTTAACGTGTGGTGATCTTAACACTGTAAATATTTTTTTGTGAGTTGGTAGGGGTATTGGACCACTAACTACTGCACCTGTACTTTTTACAGTTTTTACAATTTTTTCAGCAGATCTATCAACTAAATTGAAATCGTAAGATTTAAGTTTTATTCTAATTTTTTGGCTCATTGTATCTATATATTAAGCTTCTACTTTTCCTTTTGCTTTTGCGATAACCTCATCAGCAATGTTTCTTGGTGCGGCAGCAAAATGGTTAAACTCCATTGTTGATGATGCTCTTCCTGATGACATTGTTCTTAAATCAGTCACGTATCCAAACATTTCTGATAATGGAACTTTTGCTTTTACAATTTTTGCTCCAGCTCTATCATCCATCCCTTCTACCTGACCTCTTCTTCTGTTCAAATCTCCAACTATATCACCCATATTTTCTTCAGGAGTAACCACTTCTAATTTCATAATTGGTTCTAAAAGAACAGGGTTTGCTTGAGGCATAGCATTTCTGTACGCCATTTTTGCTGCTATCTCAAAAGATAATTGATCTGAATCGACAGCGTGAAAAGAACCATCTAATAATGTAATTTTTAAACTATCAACAGGAAATCCTGCTAATACTCCAGCTTTCATTGCTTCTTTAAATCCTTTTTCGATTGATGGAATAAATTCTTTAGGAATGTTACCACCTTTAATCTTATCGACAAATTCTAATCCTTCCTTTTCTGCATCTTCAACTGGTTCTAATATAAAAGAGATGTCAGCAAATTTACCACGACCACCAGATTGTTTCTTATAAACTTCTCTATGCTCAACAGTTCCAGAAATTGCCTCTTTATAAGCAACTTGTGGAGCACCTTGATTACACTCTACTTTAAATTCTCTTTTTAAACGATCTAAAATAATATCCAAGTGCAACTCACCCATACCGCTTAACACTGTTTGACCAGAATCTTCATCTGTATGAATCGTTAATGTTGGGTCTTCCTCAGATAATTTCGCTAAAGCAATCCCCAACTTATCAACATCCGCTTGAGTCTTAGGCTCAATTGCAATTCCAATAACAGGATCTGGAAAATCCATTGATTCTAATACGATAGGATGTTTTAAATCACACAATGTATCTCCTGTTTTTATGTCTTTGAATCCAACTAATGCAGCAATATCACCACAACCCAATTCAGGTACTTGATTTTGCTTATCGGCATGCATTTGGAAAATTCTTGAAATTCTTTCCTTATTTCCACTTCTAGTGTTTAACACATATGAACCTGCTGGCAAATTACCCGAGTAGGCTCTAGTAAAACATAATCTCCCTACAAATGGATCTGTAGCAATTTTAAAGGCTAATGCAGAAAACGGCTCATCAAATGATGGTTTTCTAGAGTCTGGCTCTTCAGTGTCAGGGTTAATTCCTTCAATCGCTTCTGTATCCAAAGGTGATGGCAATATTTCCATAACCATATCAAGCATAGCTTGTACTCCTTTATTTTTAAATGCAGACCCACACATCATAGGAACAACTTTTCCTGCAATAGTAGCTTCTCTTAACGCATCCAAAATTTCTCTTTCTGTTAAAGACTCTGAATCTTCAAAGTATTTTTCCATTAAGTTATCATCGAATTCAGCAACTGCTTCTAATAACTCTTCTCTTAATTGTTTTGCTTCTTCTAAAATATCAGCTGGAATTTCAATTTCTTGAAAAGTCATTCCTTGATCTTCTTCATTCCAAGTAATTCCTTTGAAATTAATTAAATCAACCACGCCTTTAAAATCATCTTCCGCTCCAATGTTTAATTGTAATGGCAAAGCATGACTTCCTAACATTGCTTTAACCTGTTTACAAACGTTTAAGAAATCAGCACCTTGTCTATCCATTTTATTTACAAAACCGATTCTAGGTACATTATAGTTATTCGCTAATCTCCAGTTAGTTTCAGATTGTGGTTCAACACCATCAACAGCACTAAATAAAAACACTAAACCATCCAATACTCTTAATGATCTATTTACTTCAACCGTAAAATCAACGTGACCTGGTGTATCAATAATATTTACATGATAATCATCTCCTCTATAAGGCCAAGTTAAAGTCGTAGCAGCAGAAGTAATTGTAATACCTCTTTCTTGCTCTTGCTCCATCCAATCCATTGTTGCAGCACCATCATGTACCTCACCAATTTTATGACTTACACCACCATAATAAAGAATACGTTCTGTAGTAGTAGTTTTACCCGCATCAATATGTGCAGCAATACCAATGTTCCTCGTGTATTTTAAATCTCTTGCCATTTCCTAAAACTTATATCGATTAAAATCTAAAATGAGAGAATGCTTTGTTTGCATCCGCCATTCTATGCGTATCTTCTTTTTTCTTAAATGCAGCTCCTTCTTCTTTGAACCCAGCCATTATCTCTGCAGATAACTTTTGAGCCATTGTTTTTTCATTTCTTTTTCTTGCATCAGCTATCAACCATTTCATTCCCATAGAAATTTTTCTGTCATCTCTAATTGGTTGTGGAATTTGAAATGTAGCTCCACCAATTCTTCTACTTCTTACCTCTACTCCTGGAGTAATATTAGTCAGTGCTTTTTTAAAAACATCTAAACTATCTTCTTCTTCAACTTTTTCATTAACAATATCCAGTGCGTTGTAAAAAATTTCAAATGCAACGCTCTTCTTACCATCCAACATTAAGTTATTTACAAATCGTGTAACCAATCTGTCATTAAACTTTGGGTCTGGAAGTAATACTCTTTTTTTTGCTCTAGATTTTCTCATCTTACTATTATATCAATCTTTTATTATAGATTTATTTCTTTGGTCTCTTCGTTCCGTATTTAGATCTTCTTTGTGTTCTACCATCTACACCTGCAGTATCTAACGCACCCCTTACGATGTGATATCTTACTCCTGGTAAATCCTTCACTCTTCCTCCTCTCACTAAAACAATAGAGTGCTCTTGTAAGTTATGCCCTTCACCACCGATGTAAGCATTCACCTCTTTTCCATTTGTTAATCTAACCCTTGCAACTTTTCTCATTGCTGAATTAGGTTTTTTTGGTGTAGTTGTGTAAACTCTTACACAAAC
>JAJFJO010000082.1 GCA_021774015.1 Gammaproteobacteria bacterium | reverse complement strand
GCCAGCTAACTGAACCCAGAAAGCGCAATTGAGCACAATTTTTAGGTTTAAATGCCCCATCTGGTTCTATGTATTATTCCTGTTATTATGAACAAGTTGGTACGGCCTCACTTTAACACCCCATAATTCTGCGCTTGCTTCATTTTTTGTACTTTGCTAGAGTTTAATAAATTTTCTTAGACTTAGGCTGTAGACGGAGGTACAGAGTGGCTCACGAACAAGATAGACCTGACCTATTTAACAACACCGCATTCAAACTGTTTTTAGGGCTATTAGCTGGTTTATGCGCTCTGCAATGCTTTAAAGAACTGCTCAGTGCTAGCCTTACACCCTCAAGCGAAACGACGTTACCAACTACATCCAACAGCCTTGATTTCGACAATCCCTGGGCATTCCCCACACTAAATGCATTGAAAGATTCAAAAATCTTTGCAGCAACACCTTTAAGCTGGGCACCAAGCCTCACTGACATAGAAACAACTATGGCTAACACTCTTGTTAACATTGAAGCTCTGATCAAAGCCAATCAGAGCTTAAGTGATGAAGACCCAACAGTTCAAAAGATCAACAGATGGCATAGGGAAAAAGCACAACTTACTCTGCTAATGGGCCTACTCACCCCTCTACCCACATCAGCAGCCCCTCAAAAGACTGGCCAATGGCCAGGCCAATTTTTTGTCATCGATAATGCCAATCCAAACGGGTCACAAATGACTGTTACACATGGCCGTATCCAAGCTGCTCTTGGCGCTATTGCAGTTCGGGATGGCGACTATAGCAAAGCATCTATGCATTTTGAAAACGCACAACAAGATAAGCATTTTGATTTTGACGCCACTCATGTTTATTTTTCTAGCATGGCATTAATGGGAGAAAAAAAATACGATGAAGCACTAAGTGAACTTAATCGTTTTCTATCAGACTCTGCCTGCAGGAGTGAACCTTCACCTCAGGACATGACCCAAAGACTTCAAAGTTTTGCTGACTACTGCCAAGATAGAGTCAGTCACGCTCTGGTACCCGAGATATTATAGCTTTATCGGGAAAACATTATAATTCGGAGAGGGTGGGATTCGAGCCTAGCACGTGCCGATTTATATACCTGAAGTTACAAAGACCACTTTAGCCTAGAGAACGTAATTGAGCGCACTTTCTAGGTTTAAACGTCCCATCTAATTGTATCTATAGCTCCAATTATTATGAATACATTAGGGCGGCCTCACTTGCAGCACGTAACTTACTGTTCTATTTAAAAAATAATTATGTCTACGCTTAAACCATATTTATATAGTATTATCGCATACTTGGTCAGATTTAATTTGATTTATGTATCCATATATTCTATATTTACATGGTATATAAGATTACCTAGGTGAGTTACCATGAAACTAAAAGATGCTATTACTGCACTAAGATTGCTAGACCGCAAAGGTAGATATGTGTTTACTAAGCACGACTTGCACAAATTTTTTCTCGATGAAAACTCGAAAACATTTAGCGAAAGCTTAAATCGCCTGGTAAAGAAAGGCATTCTTAGGCGTGCCTGTAGAGGAATTTATGTCAATGAAAACGCAATGAGTTTTGGTAGTTACACCCTTGAACTAATTACTAAAGCGCTTCGACGAGGAAAATATAATTATGTCAGCTTAGAGTCTATGCTATCTGAATACGGTGTCATTTCACAAATTCCTATTGATCGATTAACCGTGATGACGTCCGGTCGCGAAGGTACATATAAAACACCTTATGGTATTATTGAATTAACACACACCAAACGTTCAATAAAAGATATTTTAAGCAACTCGTCCAATGTTATTGACAGACCACTTCGCATTGCACATAAAAACACTGCTTATCGTGATTTAAAACGCGTGGGCAGGAACACGCATTTAGTTGATATCGATGAGCTACTCGAAGCAACCCCTCTTGAAGAAAATTTAGAAACGGTTAAAAGCGGCTCTCTCTACGAGCTCTCCTATGGCAATATTAAATTGAGGAACATTCATTATGGATAAAGAAAAATTCGAGGATTTTAATATCTTAGTTGGAAAAGCATCTCAACAGTTTGGTGGTAGCAACTTGCTGCCTGTTATAAAAAAAGAATTACTGCATTATGATTTATTATTTATCCTCGAACAAGCTCGTTTACTAGACAAGCTCACCTTTCAAGGAGGCACATCATTACGTTTATGTTACGGTGGCGTTAGATTTAGTGAAGATTTGGATTTTGTTGGTGGCAAAGATTTCACTGCATCTAATTTTGAAGATTTGAAAGCTCGCATAGAAACTTACATCAACGAACGATATGGTCTACCAGTGTATGTTAAACCAATATCTGATAAAAATAATGATAAACATGATGATGCAGTCAGAGTAAAACACTGGAACATAACCGTAACAACAGATCCTGGAAAACGAGATCTGCCCACACAAAAAATGAAAATACAAATTTGCAACACACCCGCTTATACAAGAAAACCATTAACGTTAAATATCAACTATGATTTTTTGCCTGACGGATATGGTGATATATTAATTATGACAGAGAGCTTGGATGAAATAATGGCTGATAAACTTGTTGCCTTAGTCGATACAACTAAATATATCCGCTACCGAGATATTTGGGACCTCCGATGGATGAAACAACATGGTGCTACAATCAATAGAAAATTCATAATAAATAAGATTAGCGACTACCACATTGATTCCAATAATTATATTAAGAATTTAAATAATCTAATCCAGTCTATTGATGAAATAATAAATGGGGAAGATTTCCATAATGAGATGTTGCGCTTTCTCCCAATGGAAGTACTAGAAAGAACTCTTCTGAAAAAAGGGTTTAAAGAATTTTTAACTGATCATACTAAAGAACTTTTAGAAGAGGTAAAAACAAGCTTTGAAACTAAAAAAAAACAAAGTGAATTCGATATTTGAATAGTTTGGCTTCACCAGGGAAAACATTATAATTCGGAGAGGGTGGGATTCGAACCCACGTGCCGGTGTTACCCGACCATCCGATTTCGAGTCGGCGCCGTTATGACCACTTCGGTACCTCTCCACAATAACTTCTTAGAATCATCCCGAGATTCAGGCCCTCTTCAAGGACTTGCGTCAGAATAATAGTTTATATCTTTTACAAAATACCAACTTAACTAAACGGATAAGTTAATTCCTAATCGGTTCGCAATTTTTTGATATGAGGGAATCACATCTCCCATATCTTTGCGAAAACGATCTTTATCCAAGGATTCACCCGTTACTTCATCCCAGATGCGGCAAGAGTCAGGACTGATTTCATCCCCTAAATACATATTGCCATCCGCATCAACACCAAACTCATACTTCGAATCAACAAAAATCAAATTAACGTCCTTAAACAGTTTTTGCAGCAATTCATTAATTTGCAGCGATAGACTTTTCATCTTTTGCAACTGATTGTTGTCCGCCCAACCAAATGACAATGCATGGTGTTCATTCACCATCGGATCATGCAGCTCATCATTTTTTAAAAACAATTCATACAAAGGTGGATTCAATTCTTTATTTGCCTCAACACCCAGCCTGCGACACAAACTACCCGCCGCAACATTACGAACCACACACTCAAGCGGAATCATTGTTAAACGTCGCACCACTGCTGTCGTGTCCGATAACAAGCACTCAAAATGCGTTGGAACACCATTCTCAGCAAGATACTCCATGATATGTGCACTGATCTTATTATTCACCACACCTTTATCTGCTAGTTTCTCACTTTTCTCACCGTCAAATGCTGTTGTATCATCACGAAATTCAGCAATTAACAAGTCTTCTTCAGATGTATTAAAAAGTGATTTTGCTTTACCGCTATAAAGCAGGTCTTTTTTTGTAATATCCATGAGTTTCACCTACAGTTAAGTTAATTGTCTCTGCACTGCTGTTAAAATACGAGTAGTAATGGCAGGATTAACAGCACGATTTTTCTGACTCACCACACTCAACTCTGATTGGTTACCCAGTTGCTTCACATACAAACGGTAAATAGGTGTTGTCTGCGTCACTTTATTATTTGTTACACTGGTATCCAACACATAGTAAGACTTAATACTGCTATCCTGGTCTAACACTTGAATTTTTGAAGAATGCAGTGCTTTGCCAACAGAAGCCCAAGCTTGGTTAGCATTCATGGATAACATAAGTGCCGGTGAACCATCTTTCAGTTTCACCCAACTACTCTGGCCTTGAGCACGCGCGTAGGTTGTTTTTTTCACCTTCGTCTCTGTTTGGGCCTGCAACACTCTGCTACCTGGGGGAACAAGCGATACTTGAGAGGCTCCAGGAGCAACATTGCGATTAGGCACAGCATAATAGGCCTGCTGTTTAATCGGTGGAACACCTTGAGGCGCAACCGCTTTATGAACCTGGCCACCAAATTGCGCATATTTTTTTTGGTTATGACTCATGCCATATTTTGCGCAAGATGCCAATGTACAAGCCACTAAGGCAATCACTATTAATCTAATTAACTGCATGAGATACAACTCCTATCCTATTATTTTTTAATGAAACTCAACTCCTGCAGCTTTAGCTGCATTACGCACTTGATCATGGAATTGCTCATTTAACATTGTTAATGGCAACCGTATTCCTTTCTCCATCATCCCCATTTCCGCCAATATCCACTTGGTCGGAATTGGATTCGATTCAGTGAATAGCCCTTTATACAATATTGTTAACCCATCATTCAATTGTTTTGCACGATTATTATCACCCTGCAAAGCCGCTTCGCACATTTGATGGAACTGACGAGGCACCACATTGGCTGTAACCGAGATAATACCTTTACCCCCAGTCAGTATAAACTCTAGCCCTGAGGGGTCATCACCACTAAATAAGTCCACATTAACATTAAGAGCCAATAGCGCCTTCAAACGCTCTATATCGCCAGTAGCCTCTTTTAGGCCCACAATATTGCCAATATCGCCCAGGCGCCTTACCGTCTCAGGCAGAAGGTCACAGGCCGTGCGAGATGGCACATTATAGAGAATTTGAGGTATAGGCACCGCCCCTGCAACTGTCTTGAAATGCTGAAACAGCCCTTCCTGAGTGGGCTTGTTATAATAGGGTGTCACCAAAAGCGTTGCATCAGCCCCAATTTCCATCGCATGGCGTGTTAACTCTATAGTATGTGCCGTTGAATTCGCACCCGTGCCAACGATAACAGGAATACGTTGATTCACCCGGGCCAGCACTTGTTTGATAATTTTTTGCCGCTCACTCTTCTCAACCGTCGCAGACTCACCGGTTGTACCCAAAATGACCAACCCATCCGTACCAGAATCAAGATGCCAACCAACAAGTCGCTCTAACGCTAGATAGTCTATACCACCATCAGAGTGCATAGGGGTAACCAAGGCAACGATACTTCCATGAAACATGCAAAACTCCTAGCTTATACAGAAAGCTAGATTCTATGCTAATCTATAGGTATACCGCAATGTGAAAATGCCCGAGGGAAATTAATGGAATCACTGGTTGTCAGCATACACAGCTCAAATGGCAGAAAGATCTATGAGAAAATTACTGAACTCGCTACAGATTTAGAGTGCTATATCGCTCAGGCACGCGGGCAGCACCTCTGCAATCTGCATGCTCTATCTTTAATGATCACTGGCAACTGGAATAATATTGCCAAGCTAGAATCCGCATTAGATAATCTTGCCACAACCACTGAGTTTCAGATTTTGCATCAACGCTGTCAAACTGTTGAGGATGACTACCCAGCCATGCCCTATTCCGTCCAAGTAATTGCCACCAATCAAATTGGCAACGTTTATAATATCTGCCAATTTTTTACAACACGAAACATTGAAATTGAAACATTTGATTGTGAGGCATATACCTCTAATGTCAGTGATACTGAGATGCTGATTGCTAATATAATGCTTAGAATTCCGACCATTACCAATATTGCAGAATTGCGTGAAGAATTTTTGCTCTACTGCGAAGACCTTAACGTCGATGGAATTTTAGAACCGGAAAAGCGTTAATTAATCTCCTGCTTGGCCTGCCGCCAAAACTCTAAGGTTTGCGTAATACTGAGCTCGCTAATATGCAAACCCAGCTTCTCCGCATGCTTCTCTAAAAAATGAAACCGTTTAACAAAGCGTTCTTGTTCAGCAATTAATGCAAGCTCCGGGTCTATATTGTTGTGCCGCCCTAAAGCCACTAAAGTAAATAATACCTCACCGTATTCATTGAAAATACGTTCTTGCTTATTTTCATAAATACATTGGTACAACCCTGTGATTTCATGATCGAGCTTTAATCTCGCGTTGTCTTTATCCGGCCAATCAAACCCTAATGTGCGAGCTCTCTCTTGTAGCTTATGTGTCCTCGCTAATGCCGGCATTGCTTTGGGTATGTCACTTAACTGTTCCTTGCTCGAACGTTCTTGCTGCTTTTTCTGGTGCCAATGTTTATGCGCCTCTTCTGCTGAACCTGCTTGTAAATTCCGGCGTGATTCCACTTTATCAATAGCCGATTGAATCACATCATTTAGCGTGAATTCTCCCTGCTTCTCAGCAAGCTTGCAGTAAATTATCAAGTGGTAGAAAAGATCTCCCAGTTCAGATTTAATCGCTGCAAAATCCTGCTGCTCTATCGCCTCAACCAGCTCATACACTTCCTCTAAGCTATATGATGAAATATCCTGAAATGTCTTGTCTTTCAACCAGTGACACCCGGACTCCTCATCTAAGGACTCTTCAACCAGTTGCTGCAATCGAGAAAGTATATTCATATTTTATCCCATAGATATCAATAGATTATGGCCTCAACAGTATAAACCACTTGCCTGCTCAATGGAAAAGCAAATTATGGGCAGCTATATTGGGTATGTGGTGTTTGGTCTTCTTAGGCATGGGGCTCCTCTTTCGATCACATATGATACGTATGATCTTCCGAACACCACTTTATTTTTCTGAATTATTTACTCAACTATTGCTGATATTACTGATAATATGCTGGGGTTTTAACTAGCATTTACGCTAGCACTTATGCAAATGGATGTGATCAATATGTCAACACTACAACTTTTAGTTATCGTTTCAATCGTATCGCCGATTTTGGTGTGTAGCTGTCTAGCACTTTTTTTCCACAGATCAATCAAGAAAGCCATGAACAATGCTGCGATACAAACACTCGATAAACAACTTATTATTATTCAAGAACGCTTGCAACATTTAGACACACAACGTGAGTCGATAGACAAATTACTTAAAGAGCAACAAGAACAACAATATAAGCAACGCGAACGTTTTGATGAACACCAAATTAAAAGCTTAAAATTAATTCAAGATAGCATGCAACAAAGCATGCAAGAAGTACGCAAACAAGTAGCAACCACACTAACGCAACACTCAACAGAAATTAGCAAACGTGTTGACAAGCTCACCGACGAAACTCAGCAACGTTTAAAAGAAATTAGTGGGCAAGTCGATAAGCGCTTAACTGCTGGTTTTGAAAAAACCACGGCTACGTTTACCGACGTTATGAAACGCCTCACTATTATCGATGAAGCACAGAAAAAAATCACTGAGCTATCCGGCAACGTTGTTAGTTTGCAGGAAGTATTGCAAGATAAACGATCACGCGGTGCTTTTGGTGAGGTACAACTCGCCAGCTTAATTCGTAATATGCTGCCAGAAAATAACTTCGCATTGCAACACACCTTTGCAACAGGTAAACGGGTAGACTGTATTTTATTTTTACCTGAACCCACTGGCA
>JAJFJO010000081.1 GCA_021774015.1 Gammaproteobacteria bacterium | reverse complement strand
ATGACCATCCTCATCAACTTGCAGCACATAGATTCGTCGTATGCTTTCAGGTAACAAATGATGCTGCTTTCTTGGTAAATTACCATGCAATTGCACCGTCGTAATATTCGATTGATCACAAATAGTGTGCATCTGTTTTGCTGTTTGCTCCACAAAAACAGCAACCGGCTCTCCACCCGCTTGTTTCACTGCCCGTGCTATTTTTGTAGCCATATCAATATCAACATGTCTTTTCGAGTCTGGGTGAAACATCAATCCAATATAGCGCGCGCCAAATGTAACCGCCTTAACAGCTATTTCAACATCACGCACACCACATATTTTAATTAAAATACTCATAGCCCTGCTCTTTGAAAACGTGCGAGCAATTCACTTGGGTCATCGGCTCGCACCAATGCCTCACCAATTAACACGGCATCAAAACCCACATCCACACATTGCTGGATATCTTCAATAGAGTGCAAACCCGATTCAGCTACAGCAATAATATTTTCTGGAATATATTGTCGTAGTTGCAATGCCGTATTAATATCAACATCAAACGTAGTCAAATTACGGTTATTAATGCCAATAATGTCCGGTTGCAATGATGCCGCATAATCCAGCTCTTCTTTATTATGCACCTCCACCAAGGCATCAATGCCCATTCTCTTAGCTGTTTGCAACAATTGTTCTGTCTTCTCACCCAGCACTGCAACAATCAATAATATGGCATCTGCACCTGCAACAATCGCCTCTGCAATCTGCTCTTCAGCCAGGGTGAAATCTTTTCTCAATACAGGAGTACTGGTAATCTGACCCGCGACTAATCGCAAATCATCTAACGAGCCATTAAAGCCTTTTTTATCCGTTAATACAGAAATTGCTGCAGCTCCTGCGTTCACATATTTTCTTGCAAGACCCACTGGATCTTCAATATTCGCCAAGTGTGATTTTGATGGCGAACGTCGTTTGATTTCAGCAATGACCGACAAACCAGCACTCTTTACATTCGTTTTAAAGGACTTTGTCGATAAGCGTTTTTTATCGCCCGATAAATAAGCATGTATGGGATGAGCGGGGTTTTTATTCAGCTCTTCACGTAACAGGCTAAGCTCAGCCTGCTTCTGGTCTAATATGGTTTTCAAATAATCATGCATGATATTATTCCTGGCTTACTGCAACAAACTGCTCTAACGTTTCCAGTGCATGCCCAGCAAATAAACTGTTACGCGCCATTGCAATGCCCTCTTCTATACTATCTACTTTCTCGGCTACATATAAAGCAACACCTGCATTAATAATAATGGTATCGGCAACTGGCCCTTTCTTCCCATTAAACGTCTCTAACAATATTGTCGCGTTATATTCCGCATCGCCGCCCTGAATACTACTAAGATCACTATACGAAAAACCATAGTGCCTAGGGTCAAATGTGCATTCTGTTAAGCCAGACACATCAATTTCAATCATGGTAGCCGGCCCTAACAAACTCAGTTCATCCAAACCCTGACTATGAACCACCATCGCGCGCTTAACACCAAGTCGCGACAAAGTGTCTGCCATCAGCCGTAATATTTTTTCATTGTAAACACCCATTAAATAATATTGCGCTTGCGCGGGGTTTACTAATGGGCCCACCATATTAAATACGGTGCGCACACCTAACGCAGAACGCACCTCTTTTACTTTTGCCATCGCGGGATGAAAACGCGGAGCATAACAAAAGCCAATACCTGCCTTTTCAATACATCGTATAACCTGTTTTGCATCACAATTTAAATTGAGGCCTAACGCTTCTAACACATTTGAAGAACCACATTGTGAAGACACGGCTCTATTACCATGCTTAGCCACTTTAGCGCCACAACTTGCGCTCAAAATACTTGCTGCAGTAGAGATGTTGACTGTATTCGCCCCATCACCACCCGTACCCACAATATTCAACACATCATCGTCTATATCAATTCGAACCATATTTGAACGAAGTGCAGTAACAATGCCTTCTACTTCTTCAGCGGTTTCACCTTTTGCGCGTAACAACACTAAAAAAGCGGCAATTTGAACATCAGTAGCATCGTGTAATATTTCTTGCATAGCATGCTTGCACTGCTCTGCCGTCAAATCTTTGTATTTCAATAGCTGATTAATACAAACTTGCAACATTATTATTTCACCTGACCAGATAGTGGCTGAGCTTTCTGATTGGAATGACGCAAGCATAGCGTAATAAAGTTCTCGATCAACTGATCTCCTTCAGGTGTTAAAATAGATTCAGGATGAAATTGAAAACCATACGTCGGATAATGTTCATGACGAACACCCATCACCATACCATCACTACCTTCAGCTTCAACCACCAAACACGCTGGCATACCTTCTCGCGCAGCAATCAAAGAATGATAACGCGCGGCTTTAAAGGGTAAGTTCATTTTCTCATAAAGACCTTGTCGATGATGAAAAATAAACGCATCCTTACCATGCACAGCTTCTTCTGCTAAAACAACACCACCACCAAAAGTCATTGCAATAATTTGGTGACCCAAACAAATCCCCAAAATAGGAATATTTGGAGCTAACGCTTTCACCAACTCAATACCAATACCTGCTTTTTCAGGACGGCCTGGGCCAGGTGAAATTATAATACCACAGGGATTTAAGGCTTTAACGTCAGCAACCGTTACTTTGTCATTACGTAACACTTGCA
>JAJFJO010000009.1 GCA_021774015.1 Gammaproteobacteria bacterium | reverse complement strand
TTCTCGAAAAAGAAGAGAACTTTTATCGGATTGTGTTGATTCGGCAAGAGATGAAGCAATTTAATAACACGGCTATAAAGGAAGAAATAAAAAAATTCAATGATCTACAAATAGTCTTTAGGATTGCAGAAAATTTGTTGCCAAAATTACAGTTGCCAAAAATGACTATCAACTATTACGCAAGCTTAATCGATATCTATAATGGCTATCGATTAAATAACCTAAGCCGTTCACAAGCCGAGCTTTACTTACTTTGCTATACTTACAATCGCTATCAAGAAATTGACGATAATTTATTTGGCGCATTTAAAAAACGTGCGCTGGATTATAAGTCTGATGGCGATAATTATACAAAGGAAGAAATGGCTCGACAAATAGAAAATACAAAAAAAGCAAGAGAGCAAGCTAGTGCTTTATTGATAGCTATTCATAAATACCCATCTGATAATATACCTAAAAAGGATCTCTTCACGCACATTCCGGCAGATCACTTATTATTAGTGGCTGGCCTATTAGTCGATCAGCATCTTGATAAACGGTTCCTGTTCTGGAAATACATTGACAAGATATATCCTCAATTTATACTAAGCCTTCGCCCTTTATTTAAAGCCATGGATAGTCTTGTAATTCATAATACTCTCCTAAAAGAAGCAGCTAATTACTTGCGACAGAGTTTTGAGCACAGAGATGATGAGCACACGGCCACCCTGACCGACTCAATCAAACAATGGATACCAAAACGAGATCGAGCTCATATTTTTTCTGAAGAACGCGTCAACATAAAGCGCTTTGAATTTCTCGTCTATAACCAAATTGCTTATCATATGAGCACAAATCAAGTGACCTTAAAAGACAGTATCCAAAATAAAGCTTTTGAAGACGACCTTCCTCCGAAGGCGCAATGGTTAAAAAAAATGCCAGAAATAATAAAAGAATCCGGTTATACTCAACTCAAAACTCCTATTCATGACATATTAAAAAAGAAAAAGGAGAACATACAAAGATTATATAAGTTACTTAATGACAGTATTTTAAAAGGTGAGAACGCTGGGATCAAAATTACAAAAAATAAAAAAAGAAAAAAGCAATGGCGTTTACGGCCACTGGAAAAATCAAGCGATCCAAATGACAGCCTTTTCAAAAATTTCACTAAACGCAGCATTGTAGATGTAATGAAATTTGTGAACGATAAAACCCACTTTACACGCGCTTTTGAATCGATATTGCCAAGACAAGCTAGGACTAAAAATGATATCATCAAGATTATTGCCGGCATCATGGCTAATGGTATGCGAGTGGGTGTTAGGAAAATGGGTGATATTTCAGATCTCAATACCTCTGAACTCATCAATACAGAAATAAACTATCTTCAACAGGAGAATTTATTAGCAGCTATCGAAGTTATTAATAAAGCTGCTAGTGAATTAGATATTTTCAAAGAATGGTATATTGATGGAAAATACCATGCAAGCAGTGACGGATTTAAACTTGAGGTAGAGCTTGCTAATATCATGGCGCGGTTTTCAACAAAATATCTTGGCAATGAGATTGGTGTATCAAGCTATAATTGTATCTTGAATCATTTTCCAATATCTGGACTGTTGATTGGTACCAATGAATACGAAGGGAACTACACTTTTGAAATGGTAGAGCATCAAAATGCAGAAGAGTTGATTATCGAAATTATGTCTGTTGATAAACATGGTACTAACCGCTACAATGATACTTTCTTTAATTTGACAGATCGATTACTTGCTGCACGTTTTCCAAAACCACATCGAGAAAAATTCTTTCGCTTTGATGATACTATTATTGAAGATGATTATATTGTCAGGCCGGATGAAGTGTTAGATGAAGCCCTCCTTACCGAAGAGTGGGAAAACATACTTTATATAGTAACGTCCGCTATTGCGGGTGATGTACAACCGAGTATTATTATAAAAAAATTATCTTCGGGGAATTATGATAGCCGCACAATAGAAGCATTTAGGCAATATAACCAACTAGTAAGAACAGAATTTTTATTGATGTATTTATATGATGAAGACTTTAGACGTTCAATTTTAACAGCGCTTAATCGAGGAGAAAATTTTAATAATCTTTATCGTGCTATTGCATTTTTAAAGAAAGGTGCGCTTAAAGGTAAAAGCAAAACACAAATGCAAAACTGGAATCATTGCACCCGACTATTAGCATCGATCATTTTATACTACAATAGCTACATCCTGGATCAGCTTTACCAGAAAGCATCAGATGAAAATGTAAGAAAGCATATTCTGGGTTTATCACCCGCCGCCTGGGTCCACTTGAATTTTCTGGGCTTTTACCAATTTATTGGTTCAGAAAATTATGGGTATATCGATTACTGGATAAAAACATGGGTTTCAGAAAATGCTAAATTTTGTTGAAATGGCCAAAAAAAAATTATTTACTTGCAGGAGGTTATAGGATCAGTGGCAATGGTAATAAAGCGCGAAAAATTGCAACGAGTCATGCGATGCTGGAAGCCTTTAAGCATTATTGAAAAACATATCTTTCTTTACCGCCCTATCCGTTACCAAGTGCAACTGTGTTTTGATGAAGCGGCTGATGAACTTGAGCAGCGTAGCGAAACTCAAGAAGCGATGGTCTTGCGCACCGAAACGGTACACTGGTTGTGGTACAATGGTATTTCTGATGGTGTAAAGGTGCGATCTCGTGAGCATATCCGTGATGATGCTGGGCATAGCTCTGGTGCTATTACTGACAAGTATATTGATATTGAGTCACGCGAAAGGGCTCGCTCTGCAAGATTAAAGTCTATGAGTTAAAACTGTGCCGAAATTTACCAAAAAAAGAGAGTGCGATTTGTTGAAAATTGGAAATAGAAAAGGCTTTGAAAACAATGGGTTAATAAAATTGTTCAAAATTCTTCATGCTCAAAAAAATATTATTAATCATGGGGTTAAAGTTCGGGATGTCCCATTTTGGAAGTTAATGCTTGGTACCCCAAATAATTTTAACGACTTTTTATTGAAGCCAAGTAAAAACTTTAATGAAGCACTGTGGTGCGATGAGTGGGACAATGTTCAGCATGTTGTGGCATCAATTCTGACGGGTGATGCAAATGCTAGTATTATTATTAATAAATTAGCCTCATCTCGGTACAGTGGCAAAACAAAATTAGCATTTATGCAGTTCAACAGTAACCGTCCGTCTGTACCGCCTATAAAATAAATTTTTCTATTGCATACTAGCCGTTATTACTATTAAGCAGGAGCGGTCAGTGCATAAAGTATACTCAATAGAATCTCAACCCCAGCGACGAAAGG
>JAJFJO010000080.1 GCA_021774015.1 Gammaproteobacteria bacterium | reverse complement strand
GCTTTGGTGACCTTCCTTTTGTGCGAGTACCTGAGTGAATTGAATTACAAGCAATATAAATTTTTTGACTTGATTCATTACCATGAATCATGACTGCAGCACACTTATCAATACCCTCCAAAATTCGACATAAGCTATCTTGCACATGAAATTTAATACGGCTATTTAAAAGAGATCCGAATAATTCATACGCATCTATAGAGTCCCCAGCTAATCTTAGCAAGTTGGGGTGTTGATCTTGATCAACATTTTCATCGTTAAATAGCTCATCCGCAGTCCACGAAATCGCCTGATGAATTGGTACAATATAATTGTCATAGCATTCATCTTCATCGCTAGGGACATCAGTAAACAAAGAGCAACCAGCGTTCACAAGTTTATATGCCAAAGATAAAAATTTGATCCTGGATTCATGCTTATCAATTCTCTTGTACTGATGGAGACTAAAAGTAGCATTCATGAATTTATAAATTAAATCAGAAAAAACCTCACTGCCATCGTCTCCTCTAAATTTATCTTTAGAAAGTTTAGTAACTTCACAACATTCCTTCAAAAGCAAAGGGAATATTTTTTTTGGACAAGCTGCATATTGCCCAATGATCCTATCAATATCCTCATGGTCGACATCTATGCCTTTATTCTCCGCATGGATAATCGCGTCCTCTAGAGTAACGATTTGTTGTCTAAGTTTACCATTGTCACCTTCGTCATCTTCGCCAACTTCACTTTTACCGTCGTATTTAAGATTTTCTATAAGGCTATTAATAGCATCCGCCGCCGCCTCGGTGCTGCTCTCTTTTAAAACCATAAGCCTACTCTTAAAGTAATCACAGTCACTCTTCGATAACCTTCTGTCAGTTTCAATTTCGATATATATGGCAGATGCCACGCGGAATATTGATAAGCCAAGGCTAGGGTGAGAGGTGGAGCTAGCAGCCGCCGCCGCTGCTGCACTGGCGGCGGCCGGTTCGTCTTGCATATTAGTACGGTGAATTTTACTCCATGTTAAAAATTGCACTAAATCTGAATCGGTTTGACCCTGCAGAAGTTTATTAGCCAAACGTTCAACCACACCACGAGAATCACCCACTTTTAGCAACGCTTCCATCAATAGCCTAAAACGGGAATCCTCAGCAACACTGTCCTTAATTTTATCCTCAATCGTCACAGGGGCAGTTACTTCGGTGGCCGTCGTATTTAGCTGAGAGTGTACAGATGTGTCTGGCATTTCATCATGTTCCTTGTATGATGTTATTTCGGCCTGGATTCAGTGCTGGCGCATCAAGCATCCTCTGCCTCGCCCTTTTCACAGCCAATAACAATATCGCCATTATACTGTCATAACTTCGCAATGTAACCCTGCCCATAACGCATAACTAATTTATCAAATAAATCGTAAACGTTCACACAAACATTCAATTACCCTCAATTTCTAAAGCTAAATTAAATCCCAGCTAAACATCCGTTAACCTTGATAAACCTCCCACATTGCGATTATATTTCCCATATTCCTCACACCCCATAACCCTAGAAAATGCAGCTGAATTATTCTTATCTTGATTTACGACCATAGAAGGGGCAGTTATACTTTGATTTACGACCACATTCAGGATAGATAGGAATGAAAAGACTTGCAATTCAATCACTTAGGAAGTGGAGGCAAAGCACCCCCCCACAAGCCTATTATTATGCGCGGAGCACGCCAGGTAGGCAAAACCTATTTAGCTGAAACCTTTGGCAAAGAATTTGATCACTTCGTAGGCATTAATCTTGAGAAAGAAGCGAGTCTGATCGATATTTTTGAAGGCGATTTAGACCCTCAACGTCTCACCCGTCTAATTTCTCTTCATACCGAAAAAAAGATCATACCCGGCAAAACACTATTGTTTATAGATGAAATCTAAGAAGCGCCAAGAGCAATTACAGCACTTCGATACTTTTATGAGGAAATGCCCGAATTACACGTTATTGCTGCAGGCTCTTTATTAGAGTTTGCAATTGAACAGGTAGGCGTACCTGTAGGACGAATTAACTTTCTCTATATTTATCCTTTATCATTTATTGAATTTTTATTAGCACAAAAACGAGAGCAAGCTATTGAAACCATACTCAATCATGAATTTCCAAACCCAATGGAACCTGTAGCGCACAATCAATTAATCGCTTACTTAAGTGAGTACTTTGCCATTGGCGGCATGCCTGAAGCCGTTAATCTTTGGTGTGAACAGCAAGACTTGCAGGCTTGTCAATTAGTGCATCAATCTATCATTCAAACGTATCGCCAAGACTTTTCTAAATATGCTAAAAAACACCAGATAAAATATTTGGAATTGCTTTTCAGAAATATTCCCCATCAAGCATGTAGACAATTCAATTATTCTAAAGTACCCGGTGAATACCGGAAAAGAGACTTAATGCCCGCTTTAAACCTGCTTGAACAAGCGGGAATTATAGCCCCAGTGTATCATAGCGCAGGCCAAGGTATCCCAATTGAATCACAAGCGAATTATGAAATTTTTAAATGCATATTCACCGACATTGCTTTAGCACAAACTATTTTGGGCCATGATTTACGCACCTGGTTTTTCGAAGCCAACGATACTTTTATTAATAAAGGTGAAATTACAGAGATGTTTGTTGGGCAAGAAATGCTGGCCTATGCAAATCCTCTGTTTGATAAGAAACTCTATTATTGGCAAAGACAAGAAAGAAACGCTCAAGCTGAAGTGGATTATTTGTTACATTATCAAGATCACATTATACCTGTTGAGGTAAAAAGCGGTGCTAGCACTAAGCTCAAAAGCATACGTGCATTTTTGGAAAATCACCCTCATTCACCTTACGGTATGCGATTCTGGCCACCCTCTTACTCAGTGGAAGGCAACATTCATAGCTACCCTTTATATTCAATTGCAAGCATCCTTATGCAACAAGAATTTATCGAAAGCATGGTGTAAATTACGTTTTGTTACAGCAAAGTAAGAATTTGGCTGTAAAAACCCTACTGCTTTTAACGATGCAAAAAATGCCCGTGCGTTAAAAAATACTCGACTTGCTGCAGAGTTTCTTCTTTTTGCGGCAAACGCGGGTGGCTAGATGGAAGGATGATATGATCTTTCATGCCTGCCATTTTCGTGCTTTCTATCGTGACTTTTCCATCACCCACACCAGGCAGTATAAACCAAGAAAACCAAGGATCTAATGTTTTATCGCCAGCAATAATACCCAGCTCAAAATCAGCATCCCGCAGTTGGTGCACAATAGAACGTTCGCAGGTACCTAATTGCTTGCCCGCAGGGCCAAACATTTTATGAAATATGGTGTATCGCTGCAGAAAATCGACCACCTCACTTCCCTTATTAGGCGGAGCAATCATCACGACACGACCTAAGTTATCAAAATCAAAACGATCAATCATAATGCGCGCGACAATCCCACCCATCGAATGCGTTACAAAATGTATTTTTTTAGATGTGTCAGGGCATGCTTTTTGAATTTGTTCGTACACGTGTTCCGCAAGCACCTCAATTTCATGATCTGTAGAAGGATAGGTTTCATTGAATACGTCATAGCCCAACTTGGTTAAATGAGCTTCTAACTTACCCATGATTTCAGCGCTACGGCGTATGCCGTGCAACAAAACTACGTATTCACTCATCATCAAAGTCCATATTAATCACTAACAATCAAAAAAAAGGGTTTGGTAGTAACTACCAAACCCTTCAATCTAATAAGCTATAAAGCTCAAATAGTTACGTTTCAACCGCTTCTTTCATGCTTAAACGCACACGGCCTTGACGGTCGATTTCAGTCACTTTCACTTTAACTACCTGGCCTTCTTCCAAGTATTCGTGAATGTTTTCTACACGGTGGTCCGTGATTTGAGACACATGCACCAAACCTTGGCGACCAGGCAATATTGAAACAAACGCACCGAAGTCCATCAATTTAACAACAGGGCCTTCATAGATTTTGCCAATTTCAACATCTGTAGTGAGCTCTTCAATCCGACGCAGTGCTTCTTTACCTGCTTCACCATCAGTTGCTGCTACTTTAATTAAACCATCATCATCAATATCGATAGTCGTGTTAGTCGATTCAGTCAATTCACGAATCGTCGCACCACCTTTACCAATCACAGCAGAAATTTTGCTCGGATGAATCTTAATCGTCATAATACGTGGCGCATGTTGTGACACATCTTCACGTGCAGTTTGCATCACGGCCTGCATTTTGCCTAAAATATGTAAACGTGCATCACGCGCTTGCGCTAAAGCAGATTCCATGATTTCTTTGGTGATACCTTCAATCTTAATATCCATTTGCAGTGCAGTCACACCATTAGCAGTACCTGCCACTTTAAAGTCCATATCACCCAAGTGGTCTTCATCACCCAAGATATCAGTTAAAATAGCAAAACGACTTTCATCTTTGATCAAGCCCATTGCAATACCTGCAACCGCCTCTTTAACCGGCACACCGGCATCCATCAATGCCAAGCTTGTACCACAAACAGTCGCCATAGAGCTAGAACCGTTAGATTCCGTAATTTCTGACACTGTACGAATCGTGTATGGGAAGTCAGCTAGTGATTTAACTGTCGAAGCAAGAGCACGCTTAGCCAATTTACCATGACCAATTTCACGACGCTTAGGACCTGACATAAAACCCACTTCACCCACACAGTAAGGAGGGAAGTTATAATGCAACATAAATGCATCGCGAGTTACATCATTATCATTAATGTCATCCAGCATCTGCGCATCACGCTCAGTACCTAGAGTTGTCGCTACCAATGCCTGCGTTTCACCACGAGTAAATAACACCGAACCATGCACACGAGGCAACACACCCACTTCAATAGTAATTGGGCGCACTGTACTCGTATCACGCCCGTCGATACGCGGCTCACCTGATAAAATCTGTGACCGCACAACGCTTTTACCCAAATCATGAAGTACGTTGCTTACGTCTTTACGCGTTGGGCCTTCAGCACCTTGCTCATCATCTGAGCATAGTTTAGCAATCACATCCGCTTCAATCTCAGATAAACGTTGCTGACGAGCCATCTTATCGCTGACTTGAAATGCTTCTTTAACTTGAGCTTCTGCCAAGTTAGCTACGCTTTGTTTCAATTCATGGTTATCAGCAGGAGGCTGCCAATCCCAACGAACCGTACCAGCTTCTTCAACCAACTCTTCGATTGCTGTGATCGCCACTTGCATTTGCTCATGCCCAAATAACACAGCGCCTAACATTTGATCTTCAGTTAAACAA
>JAJFJO010000079.1 GCA_021774015.1 Gammaproteobacteria bacterium | reverse complement strand
CGCACTATCTCTAGATGCAATCATTCGTTGAACGGTTGTATCATTAATATGGCGAAAGTTTTCCCACTCATCATCGAAGCGTTTATCAAGGTAGTTGATCTCTATTGTATTTTTGTTTTCAATAGCGCCATAAGCTACTTGCCATCGGTCTTTAATGTGTTTAAATACCGGTAGTTTATTTAATACTCTGCTAAGCAGTGACTCTGCATCAAAACCACGGCGTGTTCCATATGCCAGTGGCCAGTCGAGCAGCTCATCACTGATCCCATTACGTGCAAATTGCCGCTCGAGTTGCTTGTAATAATTAAAATTCTCCCGGTCAACGTAGAGATTGACACAATCTTTGTGCCGACTTAGAGCCACATACGCAAGATGACGGTTCCAACCTTGACCGCCAGCATAGACATACACCTCATCTTTTGTGATCCCTTGCGCTTTGTGAACCGTTGCTGCGTAACCGTGAGTAAATTCATTATAGTCATGAGTGTTAAAAGATATTTTTCGCTTCTCTTGATTGTCATCCAGTGTAACGGTGAGTTGTGTTTTATCAATTTGTGTAATAGTAGCGAAATCACCGTTAACAACGCCCATGGTTTTATCATTTTTACGAAATAAAATACGATCACCAATGATCAGTGGGATCGTCTCTGGCACAAGCTCAACTGACCATGAATCTTTACCCACCTGTCGGCGCATCACTTGAATAGGTTGGTCGTCGCCTTTAAGAAGTTTGTTGGATTTCATTGCCTCCCGAGCAATGAGGTTTAATCGATCGATATCCTGGTTGCGATGAGCCAGGATGATTTTATTGTTTAAGGTGTGTTGAGTCAGACCGTCGCTCCAATCATTGACAAGTGAGTGTAGAGCTTTTTCAGAAGTATCATCCCAGTGAATAGCTTCTTTTGTTTTATAATGCTGAAGCGCTTTCTTAATACGCCCTAGAGCTAGATCATGGGTAGCTTGACGATCACCCGGATCTTGTTGGCGTCAAATATGATTTAATTCTGCAAATCCAATATTCTCGGCCAGTGCCCGGAACGGGGCTCCTGGGCCTATGGGTTGGAGTTGGTCGGGATCACCGATTAAAACTAATTTGGCGCGGGCTGCTTTTACTGTTTTAACCACAAAGGCCATATCATGCAGATTGGTCATGCCTGCTTCGTCCATCACAATGATGTCGTTATTGTCCAAGGTGAGTAGCTCACGAGACAGACGTGTTCGAAAGCTAGCGATGGTCATGGAGGGAATACCGCTGGCTTGTTCCAGTCCTTTGGTGGCAACACCTGATACGGAGAGGCCACGGACTTGATATCCTTGTCAGATGATCATTAAACCACCATTTCTGCATTTAATAAGTTGAATTCAAGTCTCGCTATGGTAACCTGTAACCACACTAGTCTAACTAATAAATCTGCCTGATTGCCAAGACCAAACAAGGTGGAAGGATATGCCACAAGAAAAGTCACAATCACCAGAAGGTATTGCGGGAGCCAGCAACCGAACACGCCTGCTGTTTCTAAGATTTCACATACAACAAGGAGAATAATGATGGGACATATATCACGAAAAGCGTGGAAACAATTTTTCAAAGCTTGGGTTAACAATAAAATTGAGCAAAGTCGTCAAGGTATAGCTCAAGGTGAATGGCCTAAGCTGGCTAATGAAGGAGATGGTAATCAGGATAAAAGTATTATTAATTTTGAATTCACTGGTTTGGGTGAGCATGAGGACATTGCTGGACATTCGCTAAGAACGGAAGCTCATGTTTTAGTTAAGATACATTCACAAACAAAAAAACCTGATGAAGATGAGGTGGTAAATACAACCTCAGGACAAATCAAAAAAGAAAATATCACTGAGGATGCAAGTAAAGATGTTGTTACCTTATCGCTGAGTAAGTTGGGTATTTTAGGTGAGGAACATAGCCGGGGGACAGATACCCAGGTAGGCGCTGATTTGGGTATGGATTTATACGGCGTTAAAGCCACAGGTGGCGCTCAAAAAACCTACAAAGTTATGAATAAAACCAGCGCGCAACAACAAACAGGTGAAAGTTCATCAATGATGTTAGAGCTGGTTTATAAACCGGGTGGAGAAACAAGGCACAATTACACGCTTACAGAGTTAAAGCATTTTCTGGTTTTTAGCTGTGAAATAGCAGTACGAGGCCATATTGATGTTATATTCAGTAATAAAGGTGGCGTTAACTACGATACCCAGGCCTGCCGTTTTGTCACGGATGGGAGTAAGTATCACTGGCTCAAAAAACAGCCTCAAGACCATCGTCGTCGCTTTTTACCCAGTACAACAAACCGTGTTCGCGTTCCTGTAGCTGCCATTTTTGATGATTTGGTTAAGTATGCTCAAGAGCTTGCGACCGATTCTAAAACATTGCCGTCAAGTTTACGCCCTAATATGTCGCAAGTGAAGTTCTCAACGGATTCAGCCAGTGCTGGTGCTGGCGCGGCAGCGGGCAAAGCTGATGCAGACGAAGATGAATACGACAAAGAGGCCATCGTCACTTTCCACGATATTGTCAAAGTATTTAGTCATTTTCATACGGATATTGACATCGACATTGACTTTACGCCCGCAAAATCAGATGCCTCTGTTGCGACTGCTGGAGCTGGAGCGGACTCAACCTCTGCTGCAGCTGCGATAGCGCAACACGGAGTATTGCCCGCACCTAAGTCAGATGCTGGCGCCGACAAGGCGGCAGTGCCTGATGACCAAGCTCAGGGTCCACAAGTTTTAAAGGTGCACGATAGTAATATAGGCAGACGGTATACAACAGAAGCCCTTGAACAGAGTCCTGAGCTGAGAGCGGCTCTGGCTCAGGAAATTGCGAGTGGAAAAATTGATTTATCCAATGCTGCCGATCGATTATTGGAACGTATGATGGGGCTTATCGAGACTGACCCTGACAGTCCAGCTATTGCAAGATATGAAGCCCTGTGGGACAAGGCAAGGCAAATGTCAGCAAACCCTAATTTTGCAGCCTGGTTGCAGTCAGATAAAGCAGCGGATGCCAATGTGGATTTTGCATGCCAAGTTGTCGGGCTTCTTGTGGGTGGCGATGAGAATAAGGATAAAGCTGAAGATAAAACACCTTCCCCGGGTGCTGGGCGTTAGCATTTCATATTGTTGAAATATCATAAAAAAAGGAGCATAAAATGCTACAAACAGGCTTAATCGCAGCAGAGCCTAGCGAAAATTTCTTAGGTTTTTTAAAAAGCGCGGCGATATTGCATTTTAACAAAGGCATTAGAGCATCACACTATAAAAACTGTTCAAGCTCATGCATTAATTTTGTCAAGAGGAGAACTACTCGTGAGATCAGCAGGAGATCAAAAAGTTAGCGATGGATCAGCGGCAGCTGGTGGGGCAGGGGCTATTAGTGGTGATTCAGCCGCTGTAGCAGCACAAGTGGTAGCAGCAGATACACATGATCAACTTGATGAGCCAAGTGTTCGCATGGCTGCGATTATACAAATAGATACGGCTGCACTAGAACGAACGGCAAAACGAATTGCAGATGCAACTCTTAAATCGAACGTGTTAGATACTATTGCAACGCTGGGTATAAAAATAACAGAATTTAATGCTGATTTAGAAGACACTATTATCCAATTACCGGACTTATTAGAGTCCCTGCGCGGCATTAATGGGGTGATAGTAACAACTAAAACTGGTTTGCAACGCAGCGTGGCAGATCATACGTCGAAACGCAGAGCGTCTGGTATTTTGACTGCCATTGAAAATCTGTGCCAGGCATCAGTAACAATGCTTACCCCTAAAGCATCAACACCCATAAAAATTAAGCGTCATTGGAAGTCCCATCGCTTGCGCTTAGATCAAATGCTGCTACACGGAGACAGTGATGTTGCTACACGATTTCATGGTGCATTAGCAGCCATTAAAGCTGAAGGCAGCAAACGATATTCAGCTAAAAGTGTGCTTATCTGTTATGCGCCACCAAATTTAAAAAATGCTCAAGAGCAACACTTGGCTTGGGTGCCTGAGTTTTTAATAGGGCTAAGAGCACATCTTGAGGCTGCTGGGATTTATGCCAAACTGGATATTAAAGATGTAAAGCCGGGTGAAAACATGTATCACTACATGCAACAAGC
>JAJFJO010000078.1 GCA_021774015.1 Gammaproteobacteria bacterium | reverse complement strand
GGTTTTACCCCTAGCCAGTTGAAAGCGGCGGGTTTTAGTCCAAAACAAATAGCCAATGCAGGCTTTACTGCGGCTCAACTGAAGGCCGCAGGTGTTAAAGTAAAAGCGGCGACGCAACAAGCGAATAGTACGTATTGCAGTGTGGCAAATTTAAAGAAAATGCGTGTTGAAGGCGCATCTGCAAAACAAGCACGTGCTCATAGTTGCAGTCTGGAAGCCTTAAAAGCTGCGGGTTATACGCCTGCTCAGTTAAAGGCGGCAGGGTTTTCTGCAAAACAATTAAAAGATGCAGGTTTTAGTGCAGCGCAATTAAAGGCGGCAGGGTTTTCTGCAAAAGCATTAAAAAATGCGGGTTTCTCGGCAGCGGCTTTGAAAAAAGCAGGTTTTACAGCGGCTCAATTAAAACATGCTGGTTTTTCTGCAGGGCAACTAAACACGGCCGGTTATTCTGCAAAGCAATTAAAAGCAGCCGGGTATTCAGCTAAACAAATGCGTGCAGCAGGTTATAGTGCAGCTGCATTAAAGAATGCAGGTTTGACGCCTAAGCAGTTGTTGACGGCAGGTTATACAAAAGGTGATTTGGTTCGTGCGGGCTTTACGCCAAAACAGGCGGGTTACCGCTCAGCTAAAACTGCTCAAACACATTCTGCTGCCAGCAATGGTGTTCAAGGTGCGGGTATGAACTCTGGTAACGGTTTAGGGTCTAATGCCGCTCTTGCTCATAATAATGCAACGATGCCGTCGATGGGTGCGAATACTGTTGAAGGTCGTTTAGCTGCAATCCGTCGTATGGAGCAACAGCAAATGAATGAGCAGCAACGTGCAAATGCTATTGCTCAAATGCAAGGTGAGATGACTATGCAAGCGCAAAAAATGTTGGCGGGTTGGAGCAATAGCAAGTCGCAGGTTTACACGCATGCGCCGGTTGTTGTTACAGCAGCATCAGCAAATGGGGCGGGTGCGACATTAAATGGTAATCATGCAGGTCCTGTGGTTAAGGCGGGTACAGTGATGTTTGCTGTACTGGATACGTCTATTAATAGCGATGAACACTCACCGATTATGGCTCGTATTGTGATGGGTCCATTAAAAGGTTCTAAGTTGCTGGGTGAATTCAGCCGAGTTGGTAAGAAAGTGTTGTTGTCATTTAACTTATTAAATGATCCTCACTATACGCACTCGATTCCAATTCATGCGGTTGCAATTGACCCTGACACCGCTCGTACAGCACTGTCAGGTCAGGTGAATAATCATTATCTATTACGCTACGGTACTTTGTTTGCCTCTGCATTTTTAGAAGGTTTGTCACATGCAGTGTTAGCGTCGAATACCTCACAGCACTGTTTCTTTGGAGTATGTAGTACTTCGCGTGGTTCGATTAATACCGCAGGGCGGGTAGCTGTTGGTTTAGGCACTGTGGGTCAGCGATATGGACAGGTTATGGGGCATAACTTTGATCGCGCGCCAACTATTAAAATCGGAGCAGGAACGGGTTTGGGTATTTTATATATGAGCGATTTAACGTTGCCGTCTACAACGAGTAAAGTAGCGGCGCAACCACAAAGCTCAGCTTTGTATTAATTGTGGAGTTAGGAAACGATGAGTAACGAGACAAGAAAAGATGCAACGGGTGATGATGAATATCAATTTCCCAATGATGAATATGTCATGCCTAGTAATGAGCAGCAGGCAGCGCCTTCTGATTCTGCAGAAAGCGTGAGTGATAGTGCGCAGCATCAAGAGCAAGCTAATACGCTTGATTACACAAGTGCTGCACAAACAACATCTGCGCAGGAAGAGGTTTCTTCTGGTTTAGTTATGGATCGCATTAAAAACATATGGAATACATCGCCAATTTTTAAGAATAAACGTATTGTTGCGATCGTAGTTGCTATTGTGCTGGTCTTGGTTGTGTTTAAGTTTATGCAGCCTAGCCGTCAGGTAATTACCAAAACACAAACAGCGGCTGTCGTGCAAAAACCAACATCGCAATCTAATCCTCAGGTGATGGGGCAGTTAAATGGGTTGCAGCAAAGTGCGCAGTCGAGTCAGCAAGAAATTCGTCAGCTAAAAAGTCAGGTAAGTGCCTTAAGTGGCTCGTTGACTCAGGCAAATGCGAATCAGGTTCGTATGACGCAAGCGGTGAGTATGCTTGCAGGTCAGGTAAAACAATTATCGACCGATTTGCAAAAAATACGCACTAAGCCAGTGAGTAAAAAGAAAGGGCCTGTAGGACCTAGGTTGGTGTATGTGGTTAAAGCGGTTGTTCCTGGTCGTGCTTGGATTATCAATAATGTAGGTGGCACCTCGACGGTTACAATAGGCGATCATGTTAAACAATATGGTACGGTAAGGTCGATTAATCCAGATACCGGTGTGATCACAACGAGCAGTGGTAAATTAATTAAATATGGTTCGAATGATTTTTAATGGTGAGCTTAATATGTCATCCCGGAAACGAGCGCGAAGCGAGTTATCCGGGATCCAAAAAACAGATTAGGAGAGAGTAATGGCGGCAGTCGATCCAGCAGTTATTATGAATAACTTTGATACCATTGGTTCTATTATTGAAACCACTTGTATCATTATGGGTATTTTTCTAGTGCTATCTTCTTTTTTTGGTTTAAAACGCTATGGTGAACAACGCACGATGATGTCACAACAGATGTCGTTGGCTGGGCCGGGGATGATGTTGGTTGCGGGGGTGATGCTATTGATATTGCCAACGACGATTGCATCCTTGGTGCAAACATTTTGGAATACCACAACGCCACTGTCTTACTCCTCCACATCAGCATCGGGGTATGCGCAGTATGTACCAGTAATTTTGATGTTTGTACGGCTGATTGGTGTGATATCCATTATTCGGGGTATTACGTTGGTTTCCCGCGCAGGCGGTCAAAACTCACAGCCAGGCACGATTGGTCGTGCGATGATTCATATTCTCGGTGGCCTGCTTGCAGTGCATATTTTAGGTACAATCGACCTTCTTAAAAGTATTTTAGATATTACTATTTATTAGTTGTAAGTGATTTTCCTGAATCCAATCTAATTTAGTTGAATTTCGCAGTGGGTAGGCTTTCGTTACCACCTAGGTGAGGTCCTCGGCAGGTTTACGCATGAAAATTTTTTTAAGCCTAAGTAGTACCGCCTTTTAAACCAATTTCTATTGAAATCAACTGTTTTAATAGTTAAAAGATGGTTAAAGAATCATGCGTGGCCCTTTAGAGTGCTCGGTGAAATTGAGTGACGTCTCATTACACCCGCTACACTTTTTGTTACAGTAATAATAATATATGTTTTTGATTGTTTCGTTTGTGCTTTTTAATTGGCAGAGAAGAAGGTTCATGTAATAATGTTTTTGTTGGTGAAGTTGCTGTAGACTAAGTGTTGTTGTTTGATGAACTATAATTCTGGTTTGAGTTTCAATGAAACTGTGCTGACAATGAGGCCCTTTATTATTTAAAGTGGGTTATGGATTGAATTTTTTGTTTGTAGTATTAAGGATAATTAAATGATGACAAGTGGGGAGTCTAGCCTGGCAAGTAATATCAGTATGGGCACATTTGTAGAGGTTGTAAAAAATCGCCATATCAAACATGCCGATCAACTTGCCTATATGTTTGTCAGTGAATCATTTAACGAAGACTCTATTACTTATGCGCAGTTATATCAGCGTGCTGAAGGTTTAGCAGCTGTACTTCAACATAATCAATTGGTGGGAAAGCCTGTTGTACTGTCCTTGCCTTCGGGGATTGATTTTATTGTTTCTTTGTTCGCCTGTTTAATGGCTGGAGCCATTGCTGTGCCAGCTTACCCGCCAAGAAAAAATAAATTTTCACAACGCTTTTTCTCTATTATAAAACAAAGTAACGCTAAATTTATTTTATCAAATACTCAAATTATCAATAGAGTAGAAACAGCTGATATTGATCAGCAAGAGCTCGAAGGCATTAAATGGCTAAATTGCACCGAATCCATGTCAAACCCTGATTTATTTCCAGATTATTCTGCTGATAAGGTTGCGATTTTGCAATATACATCTGGGTCTACCAGCCTCCCTAAAGGTGTCACTATCACTTTTGGCAATTTGTTGGCAAATGCATCAATGATTGCACAAAGTTTACAACTGTCTCCTGAGTCGAAGGCATTAACCTGGTTGCCCTTGTTTCATGATATGGGATTAATTGCACATATCATTGTCCCCTATATTGTTGGCTGCCCGAGTTATTTAATGTCGCCTACAACGTTTATTAAGTACCCTGATCGTTGGTTAAAAGCAATTACTAAATACAAGATTACATATTCTGGCGGCCCAAATTTCATGCTGGATGCTTGTGTTAAAAGGTATTTAAGCTCACCTTTTGAAGGGGTAGATTTATCCAGTTTAACCGTTTTGTTTGTGAGTGCAGAGCCGATTCAATATAAATCGATGAAGCAGTTTGCTGAAACGTTTATTCCATTTGGCTTTAATGAAAAAGTGTTTTTATCTGGGTATGGTCTGGCCGAGGCAACGTTAATTGTAAGTGGTTCAGCAGAGCAGTTTCCTACTTATATGTCAATCGATGCAAATCAACTGTCACTGAATAAAATAGCCCTTGCAGTTGCTGATACTAAAAAGCGAAAAATTCTTGTGGGCTGTGGACCGATAAATTGGGGTGACCAGCAAGTTAGGATTGTTGATCCAGAATCTTTATTGCAATGCCCAGCAAATCAAGTCGGTGAGATTTGTTTGGCAGGAAAACATGTCACTAAGGGATATTGGAATCAGCCTGAGGTGACGACCAAAGCTTTTATTGAAATAGCCAGCCAAGATGGTGCTAGTCGGTTGTTTAGGACAGGTGATTTAGGTTTTATTGATGATCACGGTGAATTATTTGTTACTGGACGCATTAAAGAAATGATGGTGATTAGAGGTGAAAATCATTACCCCTATGATATTGAAAAATGTATTGAGCAAGTTAGTGAATATATTTTAGATAATCATTGTATCGTTTGCTCAGTTGAGATTGATGGTGAAGAAAAGCCAATAGCTGTTGCAGAGGTGTCACGCCAATACCGAAAATTGGTTAAAAATAATGAAATGTTATTAAGAAATATTATGAAAGCGGTATCTAATCAATTTGGCATATCGTTACACGAAATTGTACTGGTTTCTCCTTTGAAATTACCAAAAACAACTAGTGGTAAATTAGCGCGCGTGAAATGCGCACGTTTTTATTTGGAAAGCAAGCTGGATGTGCTTCTAAGTTCAAAAGAATTGCTAACACAGCAAGTTGGCCCAATAGATACTCAGGGAGCACCTAAAAATTTAGCGGAGTTTGTTCTTGGTGAAATTGCAAATATAACTGGTATTTCAGTAAGTTCTATTAAATTAAATGATAGTGTAAATTCGCTTGGACTGGACTCATTAACTATTTCACAGTTATCTGCAAAGCTAGAAGAACATTTTAGCATATCGATCTCAATGGATTTATTCATAGATGATCGGACGCTAGCAGAATTAATTGCTGCTATTGAAGATTTGCAAAATGATTGTCGCAAAACCGCACCAAAAACAGAAGACCACCCTCTGCGTTTATTGAGCAGTGGCCCGATTGCTGAAATAATGGCAAAAATGCCAATGCGATTTTTAACAATTGACAGGCAAAATGGGCGAGAATTAATTATTCAAGGTCGAGAATTTATTGATTTTGCGTCTTGTAATTATCTTGGTATGGATTTAGACAAAAATGTGATGGAATCAATACTGCCCATGGTAAAAGATTGGGGTATACACCCTAGTTGGACGCGAGCAGTAGCTTCACCAAAACCTTACATTGAGTTAGAGCAAGAGTTAGCGGATTTCGTTGGTGCAACTGATGTTGTTGTCTTTCCAAACTTGGCGTTGACAAGTATCGCTGCTTTATCTAGTTTAACAGAAGAAAATTCTGTGATCTTTCTCTGTCAGTCCGCGCATAATACAATCAGAGAAGCCGCTGAGTTGGCCAAGAGTAGGGGTCGAATAGTGTGTGAATTCAAGTATATGGATTTTAATGACCTTGAGAAAAAAATGGCTTTATATCCAGATGCTCCTAAATTAATTGCTGTTGATGGCGTATACTCGATGACGGCTGAATTTATCAATCTTCCCGAATTGCTGAAAATTTCACGCCGTTATCATGCGCAGATCTATGTCGATGATGCGCATGGGTTTGGTGTTATTGGAGAAAACTCAGGTGCCAACCACCCTTATGGTTTTAAAGGGAATGGAATCGCAAAATATTTCAATGTAGAGCTTGCTGCTAATAATATTATTTATGCGGCGGGTTTGTCGAAAGCATTTTCATCGCATGCTGCGTTTATAACCTGTCACGATCATGCAATGAAACGTCGCTTGCAGCTATCTTCACCGTATATTTTTTCTGGCCCAGTCCCTGTATCAACGCTAGCCTCAAGTTTAAAAGGGTTGGAAATAAATCAATATTGTGGGGATGAAAGGCGAAATACTATTTATAACTTAACCGCGGAACTTGTAACAAAAGCAAAACAAATGGGGTTCGAGGTTGATAATAATCATGGCTTTCCTGCAGTGTTCATTGTTATTGGCGATTTAACCCAGAGTTTAAAAGCAATTAATCATTGCTGGGACCGTGGCATTTTATTGACTCCGGGATTATTTCCAGCAACACCACTCAACCGTTGCGGGTTACGATTATCAATAACGGCAAACCACTCACATAAACATATTTTGCATTTGCTTGCGGTGCTTGAAGAAATACGTTGCTTTCAAACACCTGAGGCATCAAATGAATTATTAGCAGCTACTGCTGACTAATACCAACCAATAGGAAAGCTTGGGCCATCTTACTTATTGCTAAAAAAGTAGGTGCTGGATCGGGAGGGGGTTGTTGGCTTGCGTTTAGAGGTCACAGCAGATAATATAGAATAACACATTAATCAGTTGTTAACTGTGCCCGATGAAATAACCTCCATGCAGAAAACTGATAATAAAACGGAGTAAATAAAATGAACACGGACATTTCAAATCAAAAATTAATTCAGGCATATGAAATTGATATCTGTGATTTTTTGGGGCTAAAGCACTCAATGATGGGTTATTGGCATGATAAACCCAAAACAATACATGAGGCTCAAGAAAATTATCTGGAATTTTTATTTGGAAATTTACCTATAAATTCTGAAAGCTATGTTTTAGATATCGGTGGTGGCCAAGGTGGGTCAGCTATTTGGGTTGCCAAAAGATATGGCTGTAAAGTATTGATGATTGACCTCTCTGAAGACCAAATAGACAGAGCAAAAGAAAAAATAAAACAAGAGGGATTAAGTCATCTAGTGGAAGTGGCAGCTATGGATGCTGTCACCTTGGAATACGACAACAAATTTGATTTTATTATCAGTGTGGAAGCTATATTACATATACCCGATGTAAATCGACTTTTTAAAAATATCTTTAAGATGCTAAAGCCTGGGGGAGGTTTCAGAATCAGTACTTATATGATAGATAACCCTAATAAGAAAATTGGTTTTCTTGAAAAAACTCTTCTTGATTTGGCAATTGCACAAAAAACACTAACCTATCGATATGAGCTTGAAGGTGCCATCAAATATGCAGGTTTTTCTGAATCCCACATTGAAAACATTAGTCGTCAAACACTATATCCTACCTATCACTATATTATTTCCGATCCAGTTATGTCAGAAAAATTAAAAAATTTCTTGAAAATGTATAATGGTTACTGGGCTTGCCTGGCTTATCACCTCTATTTCAAGAATCGCCTTCTAAAAGAGCATCAAAAATCAGATCGCTTGTATGATGCCTATGTTCTAAATAGTGAAAAGTAGCGTGGGAACTTTATATTTATACCTGGCAATTTTATTTGAAATCTGCGGGACGATTTCTATGAAATATTCTGCAGGTCTAAGTAAGCTTCTACCATCGCTTGCTATATTAATATGCTATCTTGCTAGTGTATTATTTTTGACGCTTTCAATTAAAGTTGTTGAGATATCCAAAGCTTATGCAATTTGGTCTGGTGTTGGAATTTTTTGCATATTTTTAGTTGGGACGTTATTTTTTAATGAGACATTCAGTTATTCAAAAATATTTTTCTCAGCATTAATTATCGCAGGAGTTGCAGGGTTGCAGTTATCCTCATAATAACTCCGTAATAGGCTAACTTGCACCTAGACGATTACTCTAACAATATATAACGTTTTAATAAGAGTTCATATACCCTCCTAGGAAAAAGTTTCTTTATTAGCATTTCTAGCTTAGCATCCCTGCCAAGCACGTACCTTAAAGCTAATTTTTTTTTCCTAATTAATTTTTCGACACATTTCGCAATATCATCTGGGTTTTGAGCTTTTTCAGCAAATGTCTCAAGCTGTTCAATAATTTTTTGTGTCTTGTTAAAATTCAAACTCGAAGCAGACATTGCTTTTTTAGCCATATTGTTTCTTTGGTACATTCCTGTCTTATACATTCCTGGCTCAATTAATGTCACCTGTATGTTATAACTTTCAAGTTCAATTCGTAATGCTTCAGATAAACCCTCTAATGCCCACTTCGATGCAGAATAGCCACTTAAAAAAGGCGTCCCACTTAAACCCGCCATACTTGAAATATTAATTATTTTCGGTTTGCAGGATCTCTTTAGGTGTGGTAAAAATTGCTTGGTAACATTTACGGCGCCATAAAAATTTGTATTCATCAGGTGGGCAATCTCTTCGCAGCTTGTATCTTCAAATAAACCACCAATAGCAAATCCTGCATTATTAATTATCACATCAATATGATCACTTCCATCAGCTATCTTTTTATATGCTTCAAGTATGCTGACTGGATCAGTTACATCTAATTGCAATAAAGTAGCTGTACAGCCTGAGTTCCTCAACTTGGTTTCTAGCTTATCTTTCTTCGTTAAGTTACGCATCGTTGCGTATACCTGATGATCCTTTGCCAATCTGTGTGCCATATGCATCCCAAAACCTGACGAAGTGCCAGTGATTAATATTTTTTGATGTGCATGTCGTTGTGATTGCTTCATAGCTTTAGCTCCTTAGGGCAGTGATTATGCTCTACCACTCTTTAAAGCGATAAATTAAGCTGTCCCTTTTTCAAGCTGATCTAAAAATCAGCACCTCAACTTTATACTTGAGGTTCTAGGCGGATAGCCAACATTTTTCATACTTGACTATCATGTAATTATCTCACTGTAAATATTGCGCATTAACTTGTGATCAATGTGAATTATATCACATGATTTAATGGGGTAGTGTGCACTAAGCATAGCTAGATCGAGAGCTTGAAGCTGAATGGTCTTCTATGCCAGTCCTTACTGAATCTGAATCTGAATCTGAATCTGAATCTGTGGAGGAGTGTTGGCTTTTTATATGCCATCGAGTTAATAGTATGACAGATGCGATGCTATAAGCGATCATTAAACCTAATATTAGACCAGTAGGCCCCATCTCTAACGTATTAGAGAAAATATACATTAATGGAATGCCAATTAACCATGATGATGCCATATTGACGGCTGTTGGGAAAACCAGATCTTCAAGCCCGTACAGTGAAAACATGGTAGTTTTCTTTACTGTTTCTAGAGCAGAC
>JAJFJO010000077.1 GCA_021774015.1 Gammaproteobacteria bacterium | reverse complement strand
TATCCCCCCTCCAACAGGAGACGTGGGTGTCGGTGCTGCAGCTCAAGCTCAGGCATTCTTCAAAGAAGATAATCCCAACAGCATTGATATTAGAGCAGGTGTTAACTCTGCCAATAGCGAATTATCCCACCTCATTCTTTCGGGTCTAGACGGCTGGAATATTGATGCTACTCATTTGGTCAATGCATTTTTAACAGTGCCTGAACTTAACGGCGCTACTGTCTTCTTTGATCCTTTGACTGGAGAACTGGTTATCACCTTTGATACAGCAAATCAAAATGTCACCTTCTTTGATACCGATGTTATTTCCCTTACTGTAGGTAATCCAACACTCCTAGCAACCCCCCCAGAAGATAGTGATGTTGACTCACCTGTTATTTTACAGGTGTTTGCACAAAGTATTACAAACCCAAGTGTAACCGCTGATAGCGGCCTTATTTCAGAGACCTTTGTGGTAGATGCGGTGCTGGATGAACCTGGCACTGTCGTACAATCTGCTACCGCAAAAGGCCTTATTGGCACCAACATTAAAGTGGGCCTTGATATGGAGTTTGGCAATGGCGCAGGTACGCTAACCGGTACCTCTCCCTTTGAGCAACCTTCAGACGGCAGCCTTTCAGACAGTGATCTATCGGAAAATATTATCGGAGTACAGATTGAGTTAAGCTCCCCCGATGCAACGCTTAGCTTAGGCGCGGGAGCACCTCTTGGTATTAGCCTAACGGGAACAGGCACAAATGCAGACCCATACATTATTACTGGTGCAACCAGCAATCAGGATTTTATTGATGCGGTGGAAGCACTAGAAATTAATTCAGTCGTTGGAGGATTTGCAACAGGTACCATCAATTGGACCGCACAAGAAAATAATACACCGGAAGGAGGCATCCCCGCGAGTGGAGCAGAACCCGACTTAAACGATAATACACTGACCAGCTCATTTAATTTCAATGTGTTTGTTGAGGATACATCGTTTACCCTTACCAAAGTGGGCCTTTTCAATGATGAAAATAACAATGGTATTACAGATGCCAATGAAACCATTCGCTATACCATTATCGCGTTTAATGATGGGAATGTGGATTTAACGGGGTATGTTATTACAGATCCTCTCCTTGGGTCTCTTGGATCGCCCTTTGGGGATGCCGGTGGCGATAATATATTGAGTGTTGGCGAAACATGGATTTTTACTGGAACGTATACACTTACTCAAACTGTCATTGATATGGGAGGTGTAGACTCAATAGGTGACTTTGACTTCGACGGCGATGTGGATAATACAGTGAAGCTTAGTTTCAACGAAGCCGGCCCTAAACTCGCCACAGCCGAAGTCCCACTCGATTACCTCCCCAGCATGACACTTATCAAAGACGGCACATATGTCGATGGTGGTGGTATGAATCCTGGCCTGGATGCCGGCGACACCATCTCTTATTTTTTTACGATTGAAAACACCGGCAACGTTACATTAACCAATGTCACACTGGATGACACATCCTTGCCCGGCATTATGATTTCAGGCTCCCCTATTGCTAGTTTAGCTCCGGGGGCCACCGACAATACTACATTTACCGGTACTTATACGATCACTCAAGATGATATAGATGGTCACGGTAACAGCATACCCGACCCTAATGACCCTATGAAAATCGGTATTCTCAATGAAGCTATCGCCGATAGCAATGAGACAGCTCCTGTTATGGATGATCACTTTGAGCCATTGCCTCAATCACCCTCAATTATGCTTGAAAAAACTGGTATGTATGAAGACACTAATATGGATGGTATAACTAATGTCGGTGACTCTATCGTATATAGCTTTACCGTCACCAATGATGGTAATGTAACGCTGAGCAATATTACACTTCTAGATCCATTAATTACTGTTCTGGGCGCTCCTATTGCAACGCTCAACGTTAATGCCTCAAATAACAATCAGTTCACGGGCACTTATTCTCTCACACAAGATGATATCAATGCTGGTGAAGTTATTAATATTGCCACGGCTCTGGGCACACCACCCATCGGCCCAAACGTTACCGACGATGATGATCACACAGAACTGCTATCACCACCGCCTCCAAACGGTTCGTTGGTTGTTGGCACAGGGCAAACTCAAGATTATTTTAAAGAAGACAGTGAAAATAGCGTAACAATTAATGCACAAGCAACAACTCCAACCAGTGAACTATCCGAAATTGTACTATCCGATTTAAGCGGCTGGACATTAAACCCTGCATCACTAGCTAATTTAAATGCCTTACCATCCGTCACTTTAGCTACCTTTGCAGGAGGCACGCTAACAATCACATTAGATACTGTCGCTTTTGACACACAAAATTTTTCAGAAACTATTGCTCTTACTCCGCCAGAGGACACCGATATCGATCGGCCCGTTACATTAGAGGTAACCGCTATCAGTACTCTAGACCCCGGCTTAACTAGCACTAGTGGGCCTCTAGCAGATACTTTTGTTGTAGATGCAGTGCTCGATACAACTGCTGATCTATCACAAACAAATGCAGACTTAAAATTTGCTTATAACGCTAATGTTGACCTGGCTGATCCAGACCCACTGAATAATACCCCCCCACAAGTTGAAGATCTTACTCTAGATTTCTCAACACTAAATACTATTTTCAACAACCCAGGCGGATTAGATACCGATGGCTCAGAAAGTTTTTCTTCAATCAACATCCAATTAAGTACCACCAGTATGAATAGTGCAGGAAATCCTGTTAGCTTAAACGGCGTTTCTTTACAACTCGTTGGCGGCCCTGCTGGCGCTATGATTGTAGATAATGGTGGGCAAAATTACACACTAACAGTTGCAGACGATAGTGACTTACAAGCTGCTGTAGATGCCATTAACATCAGCGTTCCTTTTCCTTTTATTGGTGTTATTGATGGAGAAATGAGCATAACCGCACAAGAAGCAAATACCCCCGAAGACACAGTGCCAGCAAGCGGGCTAGAACCTGATACAAGTGATAACCAAGCAATAGAAATAGATACATTCAGCATTGAGTTTTTTGTACCGCCCAACTCTCCTTCTGGAAATATTCCAAGCACTTTTATTGAACTAAAAGAGGATAATAGTCAGGCGATCACAATAAATGCTGCAGAAGTTAATATCGACCCGATGTCACTTACCGATATTATTCAAACTATTGTTATTGAAAATCTACCGCTACCTGCATCCGGATGGACATTCGATTACTCCGCGCTTGACGCTCCTGCAGGGGTAACCATTGATGATTCCAATGTTGCAACAACAGGCACCATTATCCTTACCTTTGATGCAAACGCTAATATCACCACTTACAATCAAGATATTATTTTTTCACCACCAGAAGATAGCGATGTAGATAACAGCGGATTTAAATATACGACAACATACGTAGACCCTGTTGAATTTCCATTTACAGGTATCCCCACCTTTTTTGCTGGTCAGGAGTTTTTCCTCGCTGTAGATGCCGTCTTAGATGAACCAGGCACCGTTACGCAAGATATGAGCGTTATGGGCTTAATCAATACAGATATTGATTTACAGTTGGATATGAATTTTGGTGATGGTGCTAATACGCTAATAAACACAGGAGGATACTTACAGCCTCTTGACACCGATCCAGAAGATACGGATTTATCAGAAAGCATTGTGGGCGCTCAGATTGAGTTAACCTCGCCCAACACAACGCTCAGCTTGGGAGCTGGGGCACC
>JAJFJO010000076.1 GCA_021774015.1 Gammaproteobacteria bacterium | reverse complement strand
ATGGATACTTTTTGAGATGGATGACATTATATTTTCTCTATTTAGATTCAGGTGTTCGATATCGTATCCATAACACAAAAATCGGCATTAACAAGATGATTTCAGTTAAGCTTGATGTCCATAATTGTTTTGCATGAATGGGGATCGCGTATCCTATCCAACAAAGTTGTGTCGCAAATAGCAACACGAACATACCAATGCTTAAATCATCGACTTTCTTTCGGCGAAATGACTTAATAATCTGTGGCACGAAAGCAACATTACTCATTATGTTGGCTGTAAAGCCCAGCATGATATTGATTGGCATAGTGACCATCTTTTCTTACTCCGTAGAGCCGGGGACTAGGCACCGCTCTATAATATTTGTTAATCATCAAAGATATCATCGCTGTAATAAGATCGCTTTCTACTGAGGTGCTCATCATATCCATCCAACTCAGCCCGCAAACGCTTTTCTTCCAGTAAATCTTCTAAACGTCGTCGTTTATCAGAACGCTTTATCTTTTCTTGGCATTCGTTTACAATAGGTCTATCGTCGTTGATAGACTCATCATCAAGCGATTCAAAATCACCATCACTCATGGCCTAACTCCTGAACAAAAAAACACGAAACTAGTGGGCCGATACCTCGGCCAACTAAAAACTTATACAATAAAAACAGCCCTATGGGAATAAAAATAAACGCTTTTTGACACTTAAATTTAGAAATCAAAAGCGTGATGTTGAGCTCAAGAGCCTCGGTTGCATTATCACGTTGTAACATGCTGATAATTATAGAGTTTTTCATTCAGCTGCTGATATTTTAGCCGCGTTAGGGTTTGTTGTACCCAAGCATATCTAGCTTCACGTGACTCAATATTCAGATTAATGCTTTCGGCACCCGTTAGAAATTGACGAACCTGCTGGATCGTCCCAATGTTGTGATCGTTCATATAAGTATTCATCCCTCATGATGAACAAAATATGATCAGACATCTGCTGTTCGGCCTGTTTCAGACTCATTTAGCGTTAGATATAGGTACGGCGTTCAGACTCATCTCATATTGTAAAAGTCTTGGTCTAGACAATTGACCCACTATAGTGTTATGCTGTGCATGGTTGTTCAGTGCGTCAACCAACTCTAAGTTGACAGCAGTCTAATCAAATAAGCTTTTCTGTTAAAAGTTATCCTACAGATCACTGTTCTGTGACTATTGGTCTGTGCGCTACCCTCTATCCGAAAAATAAGTTATTTTTTTATATATACCTAGAGGAAACCAAGCATATGAGTAAAGAAAAATCACCGAAGAAAAATGGCAAAAAAAAGCCATTAATGACAGCTAAAGAGAAAAAAACCGCCAAACGCATAAAAAAGGCAGGTTCACCTTCTGGATTACAGATACAACCAGGGAAGTCATAATGTGTAAGCATCTAAATAAACTTAGTCTATGTGTGAAGTCTTTTTTTTTAAATGGCTAAACCGCTCTTCAAAACCCGTGCCAGCAAGCTCTGAAAAAACAGATAAAAACGAACCGTCTGAAAAATCTGAAACCTCTTGAGAGCTTGTATTTCTGATTCTGTCACCAACAAAAATCGGGAATCTCGAAAGATAGGAGATAAGCTACTAGAAAAACCAGACATTCCTTTTTTTGATCAAAAAAAAGACTGGCCGTACTCAGTTGGTGCACTGTATTACAGCACAGTCGTTCATTACTCAAATCTGTCGAGATTATTGCAACATGATATTATGGTACACATCCCTCATCACTTAGACACACGGATCCCATTTTACCACTTGCCAGAAGCCTATCAAGCATTAAAAAAAGAATATAGCTGTTATTTTCATGAATATCGTTTCAGGTGGCGTTATGTATTTAGTATTTTTAAGCAATGAAAACTCTATGATTATAAAAATAAATTATAGCTCAATTTTAAAGAACTTAAAGAAGAAGCGCAGTAATGGGCACTGTGCTACATGAATTCGAGGCTGCAGGTTTAAATAGTGAGATTAAAGTTGAATATAAAATAAGGAAGAAAGATGAGTAAATATTTATTATTAACTCCAGGGCCGGTTAATGTGGCTGACAACGTACGGCTGGCCATTATCAAAAAGGATATTTGCCATCGAGAACCAGATTTTGATTCTTTATTGAAAAGAATTGAGCTTAAACTGTTGAGTCTTTTCGAAATAAAAGATACATCTAAATACGGAGCTGTAGTGATCACCGGGTCAGGAACAGCGGCAAATGAGTCCATATTGTCTTCTGTGGTCGGGAACAAAAATATTTTGATTTTATCTAACGGTGAATTTGGAGAAAGGTTATTTTCAATATCTAGAATTTATAATGAGAATACGTTTCTATTAAGGTTTCCTTGGGGAAAAGCATTTGACCTTTCAAAAATACAACACTATTTGTCATGCAATAAAATTGATATTTTGATGATGGTTCACCACGAAACAAGTTCAGGAATAGTCAATTCTTTAGAAAAGGTAGGGGAGTTATCGAATGCGTATGGTGCCTTATTTATGGTTGATTGCGTGAGTAGTGCGGGTTCTCAAAAAATCGACATGGAAAAGTATAAAATTGCTTATTGTTCAAGCTCGAGCTCAAAAGCCATTTCGTCCTACCCAGGCTTATCCTTTGTTATTGGCAAAAAGACAGAGTTTGAGAAATTAAAGCAATTACCGATTAAGTCTGGTTATTTGAATTTATACAAGTTGTATAGCTTTAATAAAACCCTTTCACAAACGCCCAATACACCAGCCGTCCCTCTTTTTTATGCATTGGAGCAAGCCCTGGATAATATACTCAATACAGGTGTTACTAATCATTACAGAAATCTTCAGAGAAAAGCGGACTTTTTACGTAAAGGGATGCTAGCATTAGGGTTGAAATTTTTAATTAATCAAGAGGACATGTCGCCGGTCCTCACAACCGTTTATTGCCCTAAACAAATGACTTTAGATAGGTTTAGTGAGGCACTACGTGAAAAATCTATTATCATTTATCAGGGGAAAGGCTGTTTTAAAGGTAAATTTTTTCAAGTCGGGAATATTGGCGAGTTGTCTTTTGATGACCTTCAGTTTTTCTTGGAAACATTAAAAGATATATTTCTGGAGTTTGAACAAGGTATCCCAAAAGTGACTCCTCTAATTCATGGCCATATGCGCTTACTTACGGCTATAAAAACAAGGATCGACCCTAAACCACTACCTGTGGAGGCACTGACATGAATCGAAAATTAGCTCGTTTATGGGCAACTAAAAACAAAGATGATGAGTGGTGGTCTTCTTTTGTTACTGCACCAACGGCTATCATGCTGAACTATTTAGTCGTTGATGTTAACGCATTAACACCAAACAGAGTAACCTTATGTTCTTTTATTGTTGCCATTTTATCAGTTATCTTTATTGTTGCAGGAGGAAGCTTTAACTTTATTGTTGCAGCAGTCTTGATTCACTTAAGCCATATACTAGATTGCATGGATGGGCAAATGTCCAGATATAGACAATCCTCATCAAAATCAGGCTGCTATTTTGATAAATTAACCGATCAAATCCAAGTATCTCTTTGGTTTTGCGCCATAAGCTATGCGGCGTATCTTCAGTCTCACCATATCTTGCCGATTTTTTTGGCTTTCATTGGTGTCAATTTTTATAATCTGCGTGGCTATAGCAAATATGTTTTATTCCATACTAACGTGTGTGCCGATAGCAAATACTTAGAAAAAACAACTTCAGAAGAGAAAAGGCTTAAAAAGGAAGATACTGCTGGCCTTGAATTTGGGTTGGTGGCAAACTTGAAGTGGTTTGTGTGTGAACAACGAAAATTTTTCGCCTTTGATGAGGGCGTTTTCATCTTTATGCTCTCCCTTGCCTTAATAGTAGATAAGATCACACCTATGCTTTGGATTTTTGCAGTTAGTCAGGTTTTTTATGGGCTCTTTCGAGGTTGTCAGCGAGGATATAACTTATGTCATGGTAAGAACGTGATCATTAAAAAATAGCGGGTAACATTGAAATGAAATATAGCTCAAAAATCATTTACTCCGACTTGATTATGGTTAAAAACCAAGCTGTCACCGTGGCTTATGAGCCAAATTTTACCATAGAAAAAGGCTTCAATCTTTCAACCGTGTTCGATTGTAATGATGAAATGAGACATTACCTCGGGGAAACTGATTACCATAGTTTAATGCACAACGTTCAAAAACCAAACCTGGCTTCTCGTAAAGTCGAAGCATTATCATACTTTGCCAATAAATTATTACTTCAAGAGTGGGTCGATGGCTTAGTCCCCATGCAAAAAACATTTGGGTTTACTCAGTCGCTAAAAGATGAGTTAGAGATTAAGCGCATATATAATATAATTTCCTTACGAGTAGAAAACCTAGAAGAACTCATCATTAAACCAACTAACGGCTCGGAAAGTATTGGAACTCTAAAAGTGTTTTTATATCAGGGAGAATTAAAAACAAAATTTTTAGGTACTCAGAGAGGCCAGGCCATAAAATTTAATAGTGATGAAGTTATTGCTAATTATGAAACATTCAAGCGATGGATCAATGGCTGTATACTGGGTGTTACATCGGGTGATATTGACACCCATCTTCGTCACATACAGCCTGGTTTGATTGTTCAAGATTTATTTCCCCATAATAAAGCACAAAGAGGACCTATTGAAATGAAATTCAACACAGCTTGGGGGAAATTACTATACGTGGGTTGCCGAAATGCTAAAGAGGTTTGTTTAGGCACAAAGGGTGAATGCCTGAAAGGAGACCAAAAAATAGCATCTGATTTACGGAAGATGTTTTTTAAACCCCTCAAAATGATAGCACTAGCCTTAGCAAGAGCATCTACCTTTCCAAATTTAAGATTAGATTTTTTTGTCGATATACGTACTGGTAGATGGGTATTCAATGAAATTGAAACCTTAGCTGATTGCAGGTCTTATCCCAGTTCTATTTTAGAAAATATAGGTAAATTCTATCTTAAGGGATGGCTTGAGAAGAGCTACATTTTATTTAAACCAGGCCTTAGTGTATCAATCCTTAGGGAGCGTCTAGCTAACGAGCTAAAGAAGCCGGTAAATACGGTGTCAGGGCAATAAAACATTTTGATGAGATTGATAATAAATATATAGAAAGGTTGGAGGAGAATTTTAATGAAAGCAATAATTCTGGCTGCAGGCCTAGGCTCTCGAATAAAGCACCGGACTGATGCTTGCCCAAAATGTCTATTACACATTGGTGGAATTACTATTTTAGAAAGAATGATTACAAATATTAAGGAATGTGGAATAAATGAGATTATTTTTGTCCTGGGCTATCGTCAAG
>JAJFJO010000075.1 GCA_021774015.1 Gammaproteobacteria bacterium | reverse complement strand
TTGCGTTAACAAAAAAACACCATCCTAAAAAACAGCTTCTAAAAACGCCTCAAGGCTCAAATGCGGGGGGTTATTGTTAGCGAGTAAAATAATAGATGTTTTGCTCGACGGCATAAATAGCATCCAGCTTTGATAACCTTGATCGCTACCATCATGGCCAACAAGGTTACCATACTTAGAAGAAAAGCAAACCAAACCCAAACCGTAATCAATTTCATCAAATGCTACGAAACCCGTACAGTGATTTTCTTGAACCCATCGATGAAGATGCTGATCCAACGTATTCAAATGATCATTTCCTAAAATTGCCGTCATAATAAATTAGTGCCGATGCGCAGAATCAAACTGCAGCTGTTAATTTTATCCCGATTGTTTACAATAGATCTATATGTTGATTTTTCCATAGCTTATAAATGAAACTTTGGTTTTCAGAAATAGTCAATAAAGCCAGTAGGTCCCGCCTATGTATAAAACGGTTACCTGCGACCATTTCAATTAGCTCATGGGTCGCATTGCAGGTATCCCATTGCTCTCCATTAATAAATAGACTTAAGCTATCATCGATGCGGTGATACGCCATACGACAGTTCAGATCACGTATAAATCCCTCACTGTCTTTAATTGCTTGCACCAGACTTTCAAGGTTGCCCGCCTCATCATCAGTTAAAGGCACTGGCTGAAGTTGGCGAGAGGGCTCATCGAGCTGCGTTGCAAACCCTGAGAACCAATGTTGAAGTGATGTTTCATCATCGAGCAAATCGAGCATAAGCTGTTTTGCCTGCTGAAATGCCGCTTTGGGAATTTCAGCCGTGTTGGTTAGTTGGCTCCAAATAGGGTCTTGATATAATTGGGAGGCCTTGCTTTTTTCAGATAAGTAATCACCAAAGCTATCCCATAATTCTTGGGCTTGATAACTGCGATAACCAAATGAATAAGTCATGCATTCTTCTGACATTGATACACCATGATGTCCAACGTGCGCTGGTAAATATAATAGGTCACCTGGTGATAAAACATAGGTTTGCTCAATATCAAAGTCAGCCATAATGCGAAGGTCAAGGTCAGGGATAATATTGTCTTCATGACAATTTTTGGTGGTTAATGACCACTCTTTTTGGCCCGCAGCCTGGAATAGAAAGACGTCGTAATTATCGTAGTGAGGCCCAACACTCCCATGCTGGGATGATAAACCAATCATGATGTCATCTAAACGCCAGGGGGGAATGAAGTCAAACTCATTAAGTAATTGATTCACTTCAGGAATATATTTGTCTACGCCTTGAATCAAAAGACTCCAGTGTGTTTTCGGTAGCGTGGTGAGCTGCTTTTCAGACAGTGGCCCTGTTGTTAAGGTCCAGTGATTGGTTTTACTGGGGTCTTCAATCACCAATCGACTTTCAATGTCTTCTTCTAAGGCAAGCCCAGCTAATTCATTAGCTGATAGTGGAGGGAGAAAATCAGTTAGAGCCTGTTTGAATAATAAAGGTTTTTTTTGCCAATATTCATTCAAAAAAGTCTGCCTGTCGGGGAGCTTAAAATCAATCATCTGGGCACTCATAACAAAAAATCTGAGAATATACCGTATTAAGCCGATAATAAATAGATTTTGAATGCCGATGCGCAGAATCGAACTGCGGACCCCGGCTAATAAACCGGCTTCTTGATATGAGTCCGAAATATATACACACTTATCGGACCATTGGTTTTGGTGGATTCACTATGGTATTAAAAAATTTAGTCATCGACAGAATAACGAGCGCCAAAAAATCTCAGGTGTGGACTACCCGCGACTTTCTTGATTTAGGCAATCGCGATGCTATTGATAAGTCGCTTCAAAGACTTGTGATCACAAAGCAAATAAGACGGATTGACCGAGGACTTTACGACGCCCCCAAAGTCAATAAACTCACTCGAAATCTCGAAGCACCTGATTACCGAAAAATCATTGATGCCGTTTCACGACGAAATCAAGCGCGCATGTTAATTGATGGGCTGACAGCAGCTAATGGCTTAGGACTTACCAATGCTGTGCCTGGTCAAATTAATATTTTAACTGACTGTCGTTTAAAACCAATCACCATCGATAATTTAGTCATTAAATTTAAACACACTGCACCCAGTAAATTATATTGGGCTGGCAGACCTGCGATGCGCGTAGTTCAAGCTTTATATTGGCTTCGCGATATTATCAACGTCACTGAAAAAGATAGCACTATAGAAGTTATAGAAAAAATTATTTCTTATTTAAAAAATACCCCGAAAAAACAAATAATCATTACTGACTTACAGCAAGGATTAACAACTTTGCCATCGTGGATGCAAACTTATTTAAAATCACTCTTCAACCATTTTGAAGAAAAAGAATAAAATAGGAGAGAAATATGAATGTGTTATTTTTAAATGTGCTAGGCGCATCAGAAAATGATAGATATGGCTTATTCCTGGAGACTGCTAATCGCTTAGGGGTGCCAATTCAACATGTTGAAAAAGATTTTTGGGTTTGCTTGGTATTAGACTTGTTATTTAATAGGCGTGAAACTAATGAACCTCGACCATTATTTAAAGGTGGAACATCATTATCAAAAGCCTACTCTTTAATTTCACGTTTCTCAGAAAATATTGATATCACCGTGTTTCGCGAAGATCTAGACCAAAACATTACTCTAGCCGAATTAGAACAACTCTCAGGAAAGCAACAAAGAAAACATTTTGAAAAAATAAAAAATGCAGCCCAACAATATATATGCC
>JAJFJO010000074.1 GCA_021774015.1 Gammaproteobacteria bacterium | reverse complement strand
ACAATCTGCCCGCTTATTTTTTTAAGCTGCTCAGTTGCGCGCTCATGCGTTAATGGTTTGCCCATCATCTGATCGCCCAGCACGATTGTTTGATCACACGCAATAATAATCGCCCCTGGATATTGCAACGCTATCTTCTGTGCTTTGTCTTCTGCCAAACGTTTTACCATCGCCTCGGGTGATTCATTATTCAGTGGTGTTTCATCGACATTAGGGCTGACGCACTCAAATGGCAGGCGCAAACGTTGCATTAATTTTTTCCTAGACGGCGAGGATGACGCCAAAATAAGGGTTTGCATTTACATCTCCATAGGGTCTACATCTAACGTCCAACGCACTTTCGATGCTAATTGGCATTCTTTTATATTTCTAATTACCGGTCGTAATAAACGCTGCAGGGCATTCCTATTTTTTGCCTGCAATAATAACTGTGCGCGATAACGACCCGCCTTACGTTCCATCATCGATGCAACCGGACCTAAAATAGTAACACCTAGATTAAGCGCATTCATTTTAGCCTTCACTTCTTCTAAAAAGGCATAAGGGAATTGTTGTTGCATCGCTTCCGCACGTATCATCGCAAAATGTGTAAAAGGCGGCAAGCCGACTTGCTCGCGCTCTTGCATAATCGCTTTCGCAAACCCAAAATAATCATGCAGAAGCAGGTGCTGCAGCAATGGATGTTGTGGTTGGTGCGTTTGTATAATCACTTGGCCTCGCTGTTGCTCGCGCCCCGCACGCCCAGCCACCTGAATAATTAACTGCGCCATGCGTTCCGTTGCACGAAAATCGCTACTAAATAAACCACTATCCGCATCCACAACAGCCACCAAACTTAATCGCTCAAAATGATGCCCTTTTGCTAACATTTGCGTGCCAATCAAAATATCTGCCTCACCACTGTGCGCTAAACTCAAGGCTTCTTCCAAATCATTTTTATTACGCACACTATCACGATCCACACGTAAGATTTTTTTATTAGGAAAATGCTGTGCCAATACAGTTTCAATTTGTTCTGTCCCCGCACCGACCGGCATCATTTCACTCTGTTGACACTCCACACAAACACGAGGTATCGCTTGGCTCGAACCGCAGTGGTGGCAATAGAGGCGCTTAGGCTGAAAATGCAGTGTCATACGCGCATCACAACGTTCACAAGGTGCCATCCAACCACACTGATGGCATAATAACACGGGTGCATAACCACGGCGGTTTAAAAATAATAATACCTGCTTATTCTTCTGCAAATGCTTTGTCATTTCTTGCAATAACGCATCACTCATGCCACCCATCAAACGTTTTTCACACAAATCGATAATACCCACCTCAGGCAACTGTGCACCGCCCACACGTTGCGACAAAGAGAGCAATTGGTATCGTTGTTGCTGCACGTTATGCCATGTTTCTATAGAAGGTGTTGCAGAACCTAAAACAACAGGGGAATTATATAAACGTGCACGCACCATCGCCAAATCACGCGCAGAATAACGAAAGCCCGACTGCTGCTTAAAAGAGGTGTCGTGCTCTTCATCCAAAATAATAATACCCAATCGTTTTAATGGAATAAAAATAACAGAGCGCGTGCCAATAACAATATCTGCATGATCGAATGCAGCTTGCAACCAACCTTGCTGACGCTCACCGTCTGACAAACCTGAGTGCAACACAACAATATTTTTATTAGGAAAGCGTTTAGAAAAACGTTGGACAGTTTGCGGTGTTAATGCAATTTCTGGCACCAAGACCAATGCCTGCTGGTTGTTCTGTAGAACATGATCAATACACTGCAAATACACCTCTGTTTTACCGCTGCCTGTAACACCCGCCAATAAATAAGATGCAAATTTCTGGCTATTATTAATTGTGTCAATGGCGTGTTGCTGCTCATCAGTCAATTGATACGTTATTTTCTCAAAAGCTATGTTACTTTCTAACGGTTGAATTTCTTTTTTCTCGACCAGCTGCTTTTCCAATAAAGGTTTTGTCTGTGCCGCAGTGAAACCTGCTTCAACCACACTTGCTTGCGACGCTGATTGCCGCTCAGCCAACCATTGCAATAATGCCAGCTGCCGCGGTGCGCGCTTTAATGCTGCAGGGTCTTGCAGCGCTTTTTGACCAGCAATCGTTAACGCCAACTGCTCCAATACTTTCAACTCGGCTACTTTCCCCAATCGTAGTGGCTTGGGTAGCGCTGCAAAAACAATCTCCCCTAACGGGTAATGGTAGTAATCGCTTGCCCACTGATAAAAAACGATCATCTTAGCGCCCAGCAAAGGCTGTTGGTCGATAACCTCGGTGATATGTTTCAGCTTTTTGGGGTCACAATCAGACTCTGTCGCTATATTGATCACCATACCCGTCACTTGTCGCCGCCCAAACGGTACCCGCACACGCTGCCCTATCTGCACAGAATTCTCAGCATCAATAGGGGGCAAATAATCAAAGTGCCGCCATAGTGGATTGTGCAGCACGACCTGAATGAATGTGGTTTGATTTGACATGGGTGTATGTTACAACTTCAGCCGAAATTTTGCTATGATACCCGCAACTAATACAACAACAGAGGATCCTATGGCAAATTACAGCACAAATGAATTCCGCTCCGGGCTTAAGGTCATGATTGACAACGACCCTTGCAACATCATCGAAAACGAGTTTGTAAAACCCGGCAAAGGCCAAGCCTTCAATCGGGTTAGATTACGCAACCTCAAAACCGGCCGCGTGTTAGAGCGCACCTTTAAATCGGGCGAAAGCCTGCCTGCTGCCGATGTCGTCGAAACCGACATGCAATTCCTCTATTATGATGGCGAATTCTGGCACTTTATGGAGCCTTCATCCTATGAGCAAATTACAGCTGGTGCAAAAGCAATGGGCGACACAATCAAATGGATTAAAGAACAAGATACCTGCACAGTCACAACCTGGAATGGCACACCAATCAGCATAGAGGCACCTAATTTTGTTACTCTTAAGG
>JAJFJO010000073.1 GCA_021774015.1 Gammaproteobacteria bacterium | reverse complement strand
AAAATTATTTTAATTAGCTAAAAAATATTTTGACTTAATGTCCCAACGAACCTTATTGTGATATAGAGCAAATTCTACATTAACTGCTCGTATGCTGCAGATATTTTTGTCTGGGAAAGAGCATGCAATTAAACATTTGATTCGCGCCATGGAAGCCCATAACTGCGAGGTGCGGAGTATGGGATAGCTCTAGACTTGTCGCACAGCTCAGATGAATTTTAGGATTTTAAGAGGTGGCGGAATGCGTATAATAGGGTGATGGATTAAATAGAATATGTAGCCGAATAAACAAGATTTGTATGCCTAGAGATAACAGATGATTTCATGCTCTGATAAGACTAATTAGGGTCCTCAAAATTTTTTGTAATTCATTTTTTAGAACGGCCCTGAAAGCGGTTTATATGTTAGTTTTGTATATTCCTAGCTATGGATTATTTCCTTTCAAATACGAATTACATGAAAACTTAACCTAGTTAAATTTATTCCTCTCGGTGTGCTGTAGAAACAAACTTGTGATGGGGTGACCACAGAAAAGTTAAGCGATTTTCCTTTGCTGTCCCCTATTCAACCCTTCCCCAGAGAGGTCATTTAACCTCTCAGGGTCTCATTCCCGGTCGCTTGCGACGTTAGGATCATAGTTAACCATAGGCTCCTTAGGGTGGGCAGTTTCATTAAGCAATATAAGTGCTCTGTAAACTCGACCCCATAGATTTTTTTGTTATCAACATCTTTCTGTCGTGGGATGAAAAATAGAGTTATTATTTGGTGTGCATCGGTTTGATTTATATTTGTGAGCGATATCGGGTGATATCTAAATAACCTTATAACGTGAATTCTTCTGCTCTATAAAAGGAGATAACCCAGCTTTGTTTAGCATAAATCCCAGGCTATCAGTATGAGTTAGAACAGCGATCATAGTGTAATTTTACCTCCTTGAGCTCGGCTTTATTTGTTAGAAAATCAAGATTGTCCCCGGGGGACAAATCACCTAACACGTTGAAAAATATCGGGAAAATGCCAGAATTGATTTAAAATAACCTCTCCTGCTATTTCTATTGTGTAGGTTTGTGGGAGAATGGAATATTGATTTTTGTGATGATCTTTTCCTCGTCACATAACGGTGGTAGCAGATGTAGCATGTAGCAATGGTTTAAATTGGAATGTTCTACGTGGATCCAGCTTGGCGGCAAGAGCAATGTTGAATCCTCACAAATCCTTGAATACGATGTTTCTTCATTAATATGTATCTGGAGCAGATTTTACCAAATACAAAATCACTGAAATCGAGTGCTCAGGCTATGTGTGCTTGACAATAATGATCATGTTTACCTATTCCATCTTTTGTAGATGTGGGTTTATGATTAGGGTTGTCTTCCCTTGGAGTTTTTCAGCTCTAAGATAGTTCAGCTCTGATAGGCTTTTAATGGCAAGGTCTCTTCTCATTTTGTCACGTATTGGACTAAATTGTTGCAAATGGCGAGGCGTGGTTTCAGAGAGTTCCTTGTCTATTATCCATTGCAATAATTGAACACAGTCTTCTTGTTCTGGAGTTTTCGGTTGATTGCCGAGGATCATCTTTGTTTCGTGTAGGTGCCAAGAAATTATCTCTGAAGCTTGTTCGATTTGTAAGACAGAGATATCGCCATCTCGTCCTTCGAACAAATGAAATAGGGCGGCTAAACGGGCAACGTTTTCCGCTGCTTTGCTTGCGAAGTCTTTGATCGATTGCCATTGGTTAGAGTGTTGCAAGCCGGATTCTATCCTGTTAAAAAAAGATACCCAGGCTATTTTTGCTTGGGGCGAGAATCTGAGTGTTGGGATGGTATGGCAGCCAGTTTTATCAAGTGATAGAGAGGTATCTAGGCAATCAACCAAGCGCTGATGAAATTCCGGTAGAGCGCTTAGGGTGTCTGGTGGTTCTTGATAGTAGCGGTTTCCCATCGCGCTTTTAGGGTAGGCGATAAGACTGCGGGCTAAAAACCCACTTTGTCGACTTATACCACCATTTTTTGCAAGCATTTGCTCAAGGATTAAAGGCTGCATCATCAGGCTAACCGTTAATCGACGATTAGCTACGGTAAAGCTTTTACTGGTTTTCCTATGCGCAATAAATGCCTTCCCATCCCATAAGCGATTTAAGAGGGCAATGAATTTAGTTGAATTGGTTTGCATACCATGGCCACCCATAACAATGCCACCCTCATCACTCCAAAGAGAGGCGCTGGGCCATCCATGGGCAATATGGGATGCTAAAGCTTCCTGTGTTGCGTCTTCAAAAAACAGAACAGGGAGGAGAGGAACAGGAGGTTCATTGGAAACTAAATTAACAAGATGTTCACGTAGTATTTCAGTTTCACTACCTAAAAGGGACGTTCGTCGTATTTGATTTAAAACGCCTTCCTTTTCTACGCGCCAAGCTTGATGCAAGGTCATTGCTACTTTGATTTCTGGTTCTAACTGCTCTCTCGCATCGAGCTGCCACTGCCGAGTTGCTTTGCTGAACATGTAATCTGCAGCGCTTTTACGTTCCCCAGAACCTGCAACCACCAAGAAAAATAATGAAACAGGGCTAATCAGCATGCGATCTCGAGCAACGTTTGCTAAGGTTTGGCAGGCTAAAGAAACATTAGCAAGGGCGCTGCATGCGATTAGGGGTAGTGGTTGCTGACCATATTGTTGGTAAGAGGTGACAGCGCTTCGAATGATGGGTGGCAGCGCATCAATAGGGTAGGGAAGAGCATGTTCGGTATTTGGGATGACAGGGGTTGGAACTTGCCAATGTTCAACCACATTAGTGTTTTTTATATCAGGTTTTGTTGGCGTTTCGACAAGTGACATTGATTGGCATCCTGGTTTGTGTATTGGGGTGGACTTAATTTACAGGATGTAGCAAGAAGTAGCAACGGAGATCGATTTCAATTAAAAAGAGAAATTACTCATTTTCGGGTAATCAAGTTAGCCGAGATAATTTTTAGCGATCGCTAGTCGGGAATGGCCAAGCTCAAGTGCAATCACTTTACGCGCTTGCTGATCCAGCAGCCACTCTTCCTTGGTAAGCTGATTGCGTTGTTTGCCGCCATTGATGGGCGCATGCCAACCCGTCATTTCAAAATATCGAGCCTGTGCATAGGCATGTCGAAGGCCGTGGAGATTTTTAAAACCGGCTTTTTGAGTCAGGCGATCATAATGTCGACGTTGTTGGATATAGTTCTTGTCTTTGGGAATAAGGGAGTTTTTTGTATCAGTGAGTTGTTTGGCGCGATCAAGCCAGTAACGCTGCTCCTCAGATCGAATGGGAATGGCGCGTGCAATACCGCCTTTGGTCCAACTGGATTTCAGGCGGAGAAGGGTGCTATTATCAGCTTGCGATGGGATGATCTTTAAGCATTCCTCTCTACGCAGCCCAAAAACCCGCTGAAGCTCGATAGAGCATCGAATATAGTCATCAGCCACACCATCAAAATTTGGATCAACTATAGCCTTATTTTTGCTTGGAACATAACACCGTTTACCAATATTGTAATCATCATTACTCTTGATCACATTGTTGCGATTCAGGCCTCGACAAACAAAGCGTAAATCAGACATGCGATTTTTAATTGAGCCAATGGAAACACTAGAGCCTTGCCAGTGCTTGACTAATATTTCAACATGCTTTTGCTTGAGTCGTCCAATATGTGTCGTCTCATAACCTAAGCTATGTAATTCTTTAGCCATGGCCTCTAGGCGTTTTGTGCGATCGTAAAGGGTGGCATGAGAGAGTTTGCTTTTTTGCTGCTTCATGAATTCATAAATTGAATAATTGATCGATTTTAGTTTTGATTTACTCATTGAAGCAGTCCGAGCAGCTTACGAGGTGCGCTAAACCCCATCTCGGAGCATAGCGTTCGTCGTGCGCTTTGTTCGTCTTGAGTTTGCTCTAACACCTTGAGGCGAGCTTGAGCATAATGTTGTCTAAAGGGTGTTTTAGGGTTGATGCCCGCATCAAAGCATTCTGCAGTGTAAAGATTGTTGATTAATGGGCTTGTGTCTTGCTGTTTTAGTAAATGGCTTGTTTGGGTGAGATTTTCTCGCTCACTGAGAGCGAAAACTTGCATTTTAGTGATGATAGGAATCATACGATCTTTTTTATTGTGTGCGATCGTGCGTTCAATCAACAAGGTATTGTCAACACAGGCGCACTTCGGATTTAAACGAATGGCTTCTAATTTGGTTAACCCAAAGTGCCATTGCAGCGCAATGATAGATCGTGTAATGGGATGAAAGATATTTTCATCATAATTTTCTGGAACGGTAATTTTTAATGGGGCAGGGGAAGTTTTAATGCTGTTAAGCTCCTTATTGCTAGGAATATTGAGATCGAACCCAGATAGTTGATTAAATCGCCGCAATACTGCCAATTTGTTACCAATAGTGGCGACAGATAGCTGTTTTTCCTTCCAAAAATGAACAAGGTGTTCGATATCATTAGGCGTCATGAATTTAAAATTGCGGGGCAGGCGTCGTAATCGATCTAGATCGTCGAGAATCGTGTTCATGACGCGCTGCTGTTCCAGTTTCGTGGCTTTACTGCCGTGCTTTTGTTGGCCAAAAACAGTTTGGCTTTTTTGCTGTAAATTAAATTTTTTCCCCAATGTTTAATCCTCGAATAGTTTCAAATAACCGTTTGTGTGTCCTGGCAGCCTTGGCTATGTTAGACCTATACCCTAATGGTTTAGTGTTATTACGACTGCATGTGTTTTAAGGTAAAAACACGATACCGCAACTCACGTTGCCAAGGTCGTTTGTGCTTGGGATCTACTCCACAAGGCACTGCCGATACACTAGTCGGTTATTTATCATTCACTTTTTTCGTCTTGTCTTTTCTAGTTTTCATCGTTTCTCCTATGGTTGGTTTAGTTAAAAAATCAATCATGTCATCATGACTGAAGCCGGGTAGGGCGCTTGCCCCTTAGTTTTGTAGTGATGCCAATTTTTCTTGAAATCGTTCAATCGTTTTGTTCACTGATTCATTATTGACGGTGTCGTTAATGAGGACTTTGAGTGTTGGCGAAAAGCCGGTTGCGTCTTGAAGCCGTTTTTGCGCGTTTTTGAGTAATTCAAAGGTTTCGTCAGTCAAAAAAGTCGATTTTTTGGTTTCAGCGGGTTTGCTGGATTGGTTAATTGTTGTTGTCGTCATAAGTTTTCTCCGTTAGTTCATTTGTCGTTGTTTAAGGTACCTGATAGGCGCGCCAAGCCTTTCAGGTAAAGAAAACCACAGTAGCATTGTCAATCTAAAACGATGATTTTAGATTGCTGTTGATTCTCATTAGCTTTCAAGATCCAAGATGGGTTGAGCGTCAAGCAACACTGTCTGCTGATTTTGATGATCGGCAGTCTGTTCTCAATGCACCTTTGGCAAAGATATTTGAAAGTGGGGCAGGTATTGATTGAATACTTGCTGTTGGTGGGCATCGAATCGATATCGATGCGGTGATCATTAAACGCTGTCTGCGACAAAACTGTGTCATGGCGACAGAAATCAATCGTGTTTAGTTACGTTACAACTAACATGATTGCGCTTATTGGGTTAGGGCGTCATTCATCGTTCTGTTACGTTCTCACGTGGTTGGCATGGCAAACCGGAACTTTTAGGACAGTTATCATTGTCGCTTGAATGAGGTCTTTGGTGGGTCCTGCTAATCTTTCAATTAGGTTCACGACACGTAGGACGGCATGTGACAGTTTGTAGTAGACGCTTGTTTCACGTTTCATGGCATCGCAGCCACTCATCAGTACTACTAAAGGCTCAATCTTCGCTTTCGCCTTGTTAAGCCATTTCTCGTGAGCGCAGCTCACGATTGCAATTATTGTAGCGCGCGAAGCGCGCTTTTGTCTAATATTTTTTGTTTTGCAATGTTGCAAAATCGGATGTTTTCGCCTGAAAAATGCTGCCGCATTTTATTTCAGGCGAAAATAGAGCGCGTTATACTGGCTTTTCGACCGTGGATTTTGTTGCCCACAATCGCCCCGCAACATCATAAAATACGTTGTATTTCATGATGTTGTGACTGCTTATGTGGACAAAAACCCCGCCGCCTCAAGCTGTATTGATGCGCGCCGGAACGCGGGCGCTGCCCCTGCGTCACTGCCTTTTTGGCAGTGACGCAGGGAAGGGCGGCACAGCCCTGTGCCTTAGATGTCAGCCGGTGGAAGGCAGACAAAAGAGTTGCTCGTGGATAACGTCACCCACAATCGCTTGGCTTTTTGAGGGGCCTGCTCATATGGATGAGTTAACGCACCAGCAATCGAAGTGACGCAGAGGGCATAGATTAAATCGCTTGATGTGTCACAAAAAATGTGACATTATTGGTCACGATATATTGACACACCTGTTGGAGTGTATGTTATGCCAATATTAAAGCCCACTTCTGAACCTGAGGCGCCACTGAGGCAGTTTAGAATTAGACTGAAAGCAAATTTATGTGAAGAGATAGAAGCTTATGCTAATTGGGTAGGGTTGAGTTCAATTAACGATTTCCTTGAAAAGGCTAGCTACCATGTACTCGAAAATGACAAGGAGTGGTTGCAAGTAAAGAATAATCATAAGCTATACATGAAGCAAATTTTTCAACCAGTTGTTAAGTTTGCTGAGGAAAGTAATGCCAAATCAATCATACAGCATGACGAAAAACCGCGGCTTGTAATACATAAACCAATTAACAGAGAGCAGAAAGACAAGTTTTTAAGGCTTGAAAAAATGCTAGAACAATCAAAGCCTATTGAAGACGCAAGGATCTTTCTAAATCTGGTTTGTGATTTATTTTCTGGTGATTTTGATATTTCATATAGCGGCACATGCATTTTTTTATACAACAGTGGCGCAGATCAGCATGACGATTCTACGATGGTTGCTTGTGTTTACCCCTACTAAATTGAGAGTGCAGTTATGGAAAATGTTTTGAATAGTAAACAATCAGAGCGGTTAAAGGGACTTTTGGAGTATGTTGCCTATCTTGGTAAAGCAAACCAGAAGCCTGCGTTTAGGGTAGATGATTATGGCTATTTTAAAATATGGGAGCATGAACTCAAAGGTCGTATAGGAGTACAGCATGATATTGTGGCACCAGATGGTGACTCCATATGGTTAAGAATAGAGCGACTAAAGAGAGTTGAGCCCCCAGAGCTGCCCGATAATCTAAAAGAGTGGATTGTCATCAGCAATGATCCCGAAAATGTCCCACAAACAAAGAAGGTGCTAATTAAAACATTATCAGAGAAAGAAGCTGTAAATTTAATATCGCGGGGTGTTGTAAAACCAGATGATGTTTCAGATCCACTAAAAAACGAGAACCCAGAATTAAAGCAAAAAGATGTTATTTTTAGGTTTGAGGATCAAGCGGAGCTAAAAAGTCAGTTTGACCTTTATCTTAATGAATGTTGGGCGTGCTGGTCTGAAAAAGAAAAGCCAAGAAGAGAGACGATTAAAATATATGATTCCTTATTTTCTCTTCAGCAAAGCATAGAGTCACACGGAGATGATCAACCAATTGAATTAATTTTAGGCGTTGGTGTTGCGCGTTGGTTGTGTGAAGGGCATGAAATAAATCATCCGATGATTGAAAAACAAGTTGAAATAGAAATCAATAGAGATGATGGGGCGATATTGATCAGGCCAAGAGGAATTAGGCCAAATTTAGAGGTTTCCGCATTTTTAGCGTTAGAGGTGCCAGGGGTTGATCCGTTATTAAGATTTGAGAAAAAATTTTTCGATGAAATGTCAGACGATATAGAGTTTTCCCCTTTTAAAAACGAGAGTTTTGAACCATTGCTTCGACAAGCAGCAACGCACCTTAATGAGCAGGGGAGATATTGGCCAGATATTAATCCCAATAAGGAAAACCGTACACCTAACAAAGCATCAGAGTCATTAGAAATTACGGATAGCTGGATTGTTTTTGCAAGACCTAGGAGTTCAACCGGATTTGTTCAGGATCTTGAAAGATTTAAGGAAAAGATTAGTGAGAACTCCTCAGAGGTTTTTAACCCAGTTAAAAAATTGGTGACCGAGCTGTCAGACAAAAAGTCTTTAATTGGTGAGAATGCCTTAGCAGTAAGTAATTGTCAGGAAGGTGGCGTCGCTATAGATAAGGACGATGGCGAAATACTTTTTCCAAAAGCGTTTAATGAAGCGCAGGTTCAGATTGTAAGTAAGTTAGGGGACAATGATGGAGTTATTGTTCAAGGGCCCCCCGGTACAGGGAAGACACACACAATTGCAAATATTATTTGTCATTACCTTGCTACTGGAAGAACAGTATTGGTTACTTCTAAAGGTGAGCCTGCTTTATCAGTTTTGCA